>NZ_JBEXQG010000002.1:0-270817 GCF_040612485.1 Streptomyces sp. NPDC006385 | reverse complement strand
GGAGAACATCGTCTTCCTGTCCCACCTCGGCGACCTCACCCAGAACGGCACCCGGCCCGAAGTCGCCGCGATCAGCGAGGCGTTCCGGGTCCTGGACCGGCGGGGCGTGGGCTACAGCATCCTCGCCGGGAACCACGACGTGAAGTCGTCGACGAACGACCAGCGTGGTGCGACGCCGTATCTGGACGCCTTCGGGCCCGAGAGGTTCCGGGGCAGGAAGACGTTCGGGGGTGCGTCTGAGGACGGCTACAACACCTTCCATCTCTTCAGGGCCGCCGGACGCGAGTGGATGGTGCTCGCGCTGGACTGGCGGCTGTCGGCGACGGGATACGCCTGGGCCGAGGACGTCCTCGCCCGGCACCCGAAGACGCCGGTCATCCTCACCACCCACGAGCTGGTCGTCGAGGACGACTCCCTGTCGGCGTACGGGCAGCAGCTGTGGGACCGGCTGATCGAGGACCACGACCAGATCTTCCTCACCCTCAACGGGCACTACTGGCCCGCCGCTCGGGCGACCCGCAAGAACGCGGCGGGGAACGACGTACACCTGCATCTGACGAACTACCAGAACCGTTACTTCGGCGGGGCGGCGATGATCCGCCTCTACCGGTTCGACCTCGACCGGAACGTCATCGACGTGGAGACGGTCTCCCCGTGGATCCTGGGCCGGGCCGGCAAGGGGCTGAACGAGCTGGAGCGGCAGGAGATCGAACTCAGCGGTGACGCCGACCGGTTCAGCGTCGAGATCGACTTCGCGGACCGCTTCTCCGGTTTCGATCCGGTGCCCGCCCGCCCGGCGCGGCCCGCCTCGCGCATGCTGATCCCGGGCACGGTGGCCTACTGGCGCTTCGAGGAGCCGGTGGATGACACCGTCCGGGACCTGTCCGGACGCGGCAACGACCTCACGCTCGTCACGGTGGGCGGCGGCAGACTTCGCTGGTCGGACGACCATCACCCCGACCAGCCCGGCCACGGCAGCCTGGAGTTCCAGGGCTTGAAGTCTCCGCTGAAGGGCGCGTACCTGCGCACGGTCGACGGTGCTCCGCTCAACTCGGCGACCTTCGCGAACGGTTACACCATCGAGGCGTTCTACCGCCTCCCCGCCGACTGGGACCCCTCCCACAACGCCTGGTCGGGCCTGGTCAGCCGCACCGGCACGGGCGGCGCCGCCGGCAAGACCGCCGACGACCCGGACGAACCGCTCGCCACCCTCTCCCTGTCGAACGACCGGGAGCCGCAGTGGGCGATGCGCCCGCTCAACCAGCAGGGCATCGCCACCAACTGGGGCCAGGAGACACCGCTGGAGACCTGGTGGCACCTGGCGGTGGTCAACGACGGCAAGCACACGACGATGTACGTCGAGGGCTGCCCCGTCGTCCGCAACCCCAAGGCGCCGGCGGTCGGCATCACCTCCGTCGGCCTGCCCTGGCTGCTCGGCGGCTACGAGTACGGCGGCAGGATCGACCAGATCCTCCACGGCCGCCTCGGCGACGTCCGGATCGTCGCGCGGGCGCTGCCCGTCACGTCCTTCATGAACCGCTGACGCCCTTCCAGGACCACCATGACCGAGCAGCGACTGCCCTCCTGGGCGGACCCGTCCGTCTCCCGCGCCGCCCTCACCGCCTCCCGTCCCAACCCCAGGGAATCCTGCCGGAGTTGGCGCACGTCGACGTCATCCGGGGCGCGGTGCGCGGCCCGGTGGCCGACCGGGACACCTGGAAGGCGCCGGACACCAAGGTCGTGCGCGCGTTGGACGTCAGCGGCCGCACGGGGACGTACACCCTGCGCATCCCGCTCACTGCCGGGGACGAGTCCTTCTACGTCCGACTGCGCGGCAGCGACGGCAACCGCCACGGCGCGGGCTGCCTCGGCGCGTCGGTCGACCCGCACGGGTCCATCCCGCACGAGCCCGGAAACGGTGACCCGTGGGCGGATACGTGGTTCTATTCGAACCCCATATTCGTCGACGTGGCAGGAGCCTGATGAGACGTCATCTCCTCACCCTGGGTTGTTTGTTGAGTGCCTTCGCGCTCGGCGCGGGCACCGCGTCCGCCGCCGGTGACCCGCACTGGGCGGAGACCGGCAGGGCGTACACGGACACGCTGGGCGGCGGGCAGGGCCTGGCGAGCCGCGCGGACGGCTCATTGCTGTACCGCGGGCTCGCCTCGATCCCGCTGGACCTGCGGATCAAGGGCTGGAACCACGTCGGCGACCCCGACATCGCCCGCGGCCACACCTTCGACGCCTACCAGGGCCCGGACACGGCCACCTCCAAGATGTTCGCGGTGACGACACCCGCCGGGAAGCGCTACGAGTACGTCCATCGGCTCAACCCGGGCGAGAAGCTGAACAACTCCTTCGCCACCGTCTCGCCCGACGGGCAGTGGCTGGTGTCGGGCGAGTGGGGGGAGCAGCGCAGGCTCCAGGTCTTCCCCGCTCCCCTGCTCAACCCGGCCACGCCGCCGACGGGCGGGGACCTGAAGGAGGCGTGGCAGATCACCCTGGACAAGCCGGTGCGCGACATCCAGGGCTGCGACTTCGTGACGGACACCCGCCTGGTGTGCGCCTCGAACGACGCCTCGGGGAGCCTCTTCCCGGAGATCCGCCCGCTGCTCCAGGTCGACCTGGAGCGCAGGCTGGACGGCGGGCCGATCCCCGGCTCGGTGAAAAGCCTGCTCGCGCTGCCGCAGCGCAGCGTGTGCACGGGCACCTTCGAGACGGAGGGCGTCGACTACGACGCGAGCAGCGGCCTGCTGCGCGCGCAGATGATCCCGCCCGGGGTGTGCGCGGTGACGACGGCCGTCTACTCGTACCAGCAGGTCACGGGCTGATCGACGGGAGGTACGGTGGGCCGCGTGACCGGTGAGGAGTCGCTGCGGCCCCAGTCCCTCATGCTGACGTTCCTGGGCGACCAGGTGCTCGGGCGGGACGTGTGCGTGTACTCGGGCAGCGTCGTCGACGTCTTCGCGCGCGCGGGCGTCGGCGAGCAGGCGACCCGCTCGACGCTGAGCCGCATGGTGAACCGGGGTCTGCTGCGCCGCCAGCGCGAGGGCCGCCGGATGTACTTCGGTCTGACCGGGCGTTCGGCGGCCGTGCTGCGCGACGGCGAGCACCGCGTCTGGCGGACCGGCGCCGTCAACCGCCACTGGGACGGCACCTGGACCCTGCTCGGCTTCTCCCTGCCCGAGTCCTGGCAGCGCCAGCGCCACGACCTGCGCTCCAAGCTGACCTGGAACGGCTTCGGCCCGCTGTTCAGCGGGCTGTGGATCGCGCCCGGCGAGGTCGACGTGTCGTCGCTGGTCGCCGAACTGGGTTTGTCCGCCCATGTGAAGGTGTTCCGCGCGCACGCCGACGCCGGGACGGACATCGGGGCGATGATCGGGGAGACCTGGGGGCTGCCCGAACTGGCCGCGCGTTACGAGGGGTTCACGCGGCGCTGGCAGCCGTGGGAGACGGAACTGCCGGACGCCGACGACGCCCTCGCGCTGCGGCTGAGGCTGCAGGCGGAGTGGCTGCGTGTCATCCGCCAGGACCCGCGGCTGCCGGTCGCGCATCTTCCGGACGACTGGCCGGCCGAGGCGGCCGAGAAGACGTTCCGGGCGGTGCACGAGCGGTTCACGCCGCTCGCGCGGGAGGCCGCGGAGCGTCTGCTCGACGTCGTGCCCGTCCGGGACGGTCAGGCGTAGAAGCGGGACAGGCTCCGCAGCACCGCCGCGGGCTTGGCGCCGCCCTCGATCTCGATGGTGCCGTCGACGGTGATCTGCACGCCGCCGGGCACCTCCTCGACCTCCGCGAGCCTGCCGACCAGCCGTATGCGCGAGCCGACCTTGACCGGCGCGGGGAAACGCACCTTGTCCAAGCCGTAGTTGACCTTCGTGGTGACGCCCTGGACGTCCAGCAGCTCGGTGAACAGGGGGATGAAGAGGGAGAGGGTGAGGTAGCCGTGGGCGATGGGGGCGCCGAAGGGGCCCTCGGCCGCCTTCTCCGGGTCCACGTGGATCCACTGGTGGTCGCCGGTGGCGTCGGCGAAGGTGTCGACGCGCTCCTGGGTGATCTCGATCCACTCGCTGGTGCCGAGGTCGCTGCCCGCCAGCTTCTTCAGTTCGTCGAGGCCGTTCACGGTGATGCTCATGCGGTTCCTTAACTGTTGCCGTACCGGGTACGGACACGGGACTTGAGGAGTTTTCCGGAGGCGGTGCGCGGGAGTTCGGCCGCGAGGACCACCGACTTCGGGATCTTGTACTTGGCGAGGCGGCCGGCGAGGGACGCGAGGATCTCGTCGGGGTCGGGCGCGGTGCCCTCGCGAGGGACGACGACCGCCCTCGCCACCTCGCCCCACTTGTCGTCCGGCACGCCGATGACCGCGCATTCGACGATGTCGGGGTGGGCGAGGAGCAGGTCCTCGATCTCGGCGGGGTAGATGTTCTCGCCCCCGGAGATGATCATGTCCTTGATGCGGTCGACGATGTAGACGTAGCCGTCCTCGTCGACGCGGGCCGCGTCCCCGCTGCGGAACCAGCCGTCCGCGAGGGAGGCGGCCGTCTCCTCGGGCAGCCCCCAGTAGCCGGGCATGACATGCGGGCCGCGCACCACGACCTCGCCGGTCTCGCCGACGTCGACCGGCGCCATGTCCGGCCCTACGACCCGTACGTCACTGAAGAAGTGCGGTACGCCCGCCGAGCCGGCCTTGCTCACCGCGTGCTCGGCGTCCAGGAACAGGGTGCCGGGCGCGGCCTCCGTCATGCCGTAGCCCTGGAGGAAGGTCAGACCGCGGTCCTGGTACGCGGCGATGAGCGGTGTCGGCACCGGGGAGCCGCCGCAGGTCAGGATGCGCAGGGAGGACAGGTCCGCCTCGGACCAGCGGGGGTGCCTGGCCACCTGGTCGAACATGGTCGGCACGCCGAACATGAAGGTGATCCGGTGACGTTCGATCAGGTCGAAGGTGGCCTCGGGGTCGAAGGCCTCGACCAGGACGCAGGTGCCGCCCTTGAGGAGCACCGGGAGGGTCAGCATGTTCAGGCCGGCCGTGTGGAACAACGGGGCCGAGACCAGGGCGCGTTCGTCGGCGATCAGGTCGGTGTCGACGAGGACGTTGAGCGCGTTCCAGGTGATGTTGCCGTGGGTGAGCATCGCGCCCTTGGGACGGCCGGTCGTCCCCGAGGTGTACATGATGACACAGGTGTCGTCCGGGGCGACCGGTTCGTCCACGGGCTCGTCGGCGGCCGAGGCGAGCGCCTCCTCGTACTCGGCGCCCACTTCGACGTAGGCACGGACGTCCGTGCTGCCCGGCAGTCCGGCGACGAGCCCGGCGTGCGAGGGGCCGTAGACGAGGGCCTTGGCTCCGGAGTCGGTGAGCTGGTAGGCGATCTCGGGGCCGGCCAGGCGGGTGTTGAGGGGGACGAAGACCGCGCCGAGGGTGCCGGCCGCGAACAGGGTCTCCAGGTAGGAGGGATGGTTCGGGCCGAGGTGGGCGATGCGGTCGCCGCGGCGGACGCCCCGGTCGCGCAGGGCGTGGGCGAGCCGGGTCGTGCGGTCGTGCAGGTGCGCGTACGTGTAGGCGGTGTCGCCGTGGATCAGGGCGGTGCGGTGCGGGGTCTTGCGTGCCCGGCGTGCGGGCCACGACCCCAGTCCCTCGTTGCGCATGTCACGCCCCTTACGGTTGCGTCAGCCCGAGCAGGCGGGCGGCGTTCTCCTTGAGGATCTTCGGCCGGACCTCGTCCTTGACCGGCAGCTTCTCGAAGTCGGCGAGCCAGCGGTCGGGGGTGAGGACGGGGAAGTCGGAGCCGAAGAGGACCTTGTCCTTCAGCAGCGTGTTGGCGTACTGCACGAGCTGCGGCGGAAAGTACTTCGGCGACCAGCCGGACAGGTCGATGTGCACGCCCGGCTTGTGCGTGGCGACGGCGAGGGCCTCGTCCTGCCAGGGGAAGGACGGGTGCGCCAGGATGATCTTCAGGTGCGGGAAGTCGGCCGCGACGTCGTCGACGTGGAGGGGGTTGGAGTACTTCAGCCTGATCCCTCCCCCGCCGGGCACGCCGGCGCCGATGCCCGTCTGGCCCGTGTGGAAGAGGGCGATCGCGCCGGTCTCCTCGATGACCTCGTAGAGGTCGTACGCCACCGAGCGGTCGTTGGGGAAGAAGCCCTGGATGCTGGGGTGGAACTTGAAGCCCTTCACCCCGTACTCCTCGACCAGGCGCCTGGCCTGCCGCACGCCCGCCCTTCCCCGGAAGGGGTCGATGGAGGCGAAGGGGATGAGGACATCGGCGTTGGCGGCGGCGGCCTCGGCGACCTCCTCGTTCGGGACCGGCGGCGTGCCGGTGGCCGACTCGGCGTCGACCGTGAAGATCACGGCGGCCATGTTCCGCTCGCGGTAGTAGGCGGCGGTCTCCTCGATGGTCGGCTTCCGCTTGCCCTCGACCTTGAAGTAGGCGGAGGAGGCGTCGTGCAGGTCGTCGTCCAGGGAGGAGTGGCCCTGGGAGGAGACCTCCGCGTGGGTGTGGACGTCGATCGCGACCAGTGACTGCGGGTCCATCACGGGGTCCATCACGCCTCCGGGAACCTGGGCGCCGGGATGCCGACCGACTGGAGTTCCGCGCCGACGGAGGTGGGCCAGACGTCGGCCAGGGTGTCGGGGGTCCAGCCGCCGTCGGCGAAGGCCGCCGCGATCTCCTGCGGATGCGACCAGAGTGCCACCTTGTCGCCGCCGATGCCGATGCACTGACCGGTCACCGACCGGGCCGCCTCGGAGGCGAGGAAGGGGACGAGGGCCGCGCAGTCCTCGGGGGTGCCGAAGCCCTCGCCCTTGCGCAGGAAGTCCGGCAGCGGCTCGCCGTTCTTCATGGCCTCGATGTACGGGGCGAAGGCGGGGATGGTCTCCGTCATCGCGGTCGCGGCGACCGGCACGATCGCGTTGACGGTGATGCCCGCGCGGCCCAGTTCCATGGACCAGGTGCGGGCCATGGCGGCGATGCCGGCCTTGGCGGCGGCGTAGTTCGTCTGCCCGAAGTTGCCGCGCTGGCCGGCCGGGGAGCCGACCAGGATCAGGGTGCCGCCCTCGCCCTGCTCGCGCATACGGACGACGGCGGCGCGGGCGCAGGTGAAGGTGCCCTTGAGGTGGGTGGTGAGCACCGCGTCGAAGTCGTCGTCGGTCATCTTCCACAGGACCTTGTCGCGCAGGATGCCCGCGTTGGTCACCAGGACGTCCAGGCGCCCGAACGCCTCGACCGCGCGGGTCACCAGCCGGTCCGCGGCCTCGCTCGTGCCGACCGGGACGACCTCGGCGACGGCCGTGCCGCCGGCCTCGGTGATGGACTTCACGGCCTGCTGGGCCACGGCCTCGTCGACGTCGTTGACGACCACGGAGGCGCCGTGGGCGGCCAGGGCGTGCGCGTAGGCGAGGCCGAGGCCCCGGCCGCCGCCGGTGACGACGGCGGCCTTGCCGGTGAGATCGATGCTGGGCACGGGCGGGGTCCCTTCACGTGGGGTGTGGCTGAGAGCACCTGGTGCCGGGCGCTGCTTCGAGATCGAAGCTAAGAGCAATAATTGGTGACGTCAATAGTTGTTGATGACCTGCGGGTGCGCCATGCTGGAATCTCCAGGACCCACCGAGCGCAGGGAGCCCGCCATCACACGCCAGCACGTCACCCCCGAGCCCATCGACGCGAACGAGCCGTGGATGCGCGGGCTCCACGCGGACACGGGCTATCTGCTGTACCGGCTGGGCCTGCGCTCCGGGCAGCTTTTCAACGCCTTCCTCCAGGAGTCGGGGCTGCGCCTGCGCCACTACGCGGTGCTGCGCTTCCTCGCCACGACCGAAGGGGCGTTGCAGCGTGAGCTGAGCGCCCGGCTCGGTTACGACCCCAGCGCGATCGTCGGCCTGGTCGACGACCTGGAGAAGCTGGGCTTCGCCGAGCGCCGCCCCGCCCCCGACGACCGTCGCAGCCGGATCGTCGTCCTCACCGAGGACGGCCGCTCCTTCCTGCGCGACACCGACGAGGCGGGTCTTCGAGTGACCAATGAGCTGCTGGGCCCGCTGGACGCCGCGGAACGGGAGGCGCTGCACGCACTGCTGCTGCGGATCGCGGAAGACGGACTCAACTGACTCGACTGGACTCACCTGATGCTGTGCAGGTAATTGACGGCCGCACATCACATGCCTAGCTTCACGGAGCAACCGAGACCCGTCCCCAGGGAGCTCACCGTGCAGCCATCCCCCTCCACCGCTCAACCGCCTCCCGATTCCCGGCAGTTGCGCCGCGTCGCCCTGTCGGGTCTGCTCGGCACGGCAGTCGAGTTCTACGACTTCCTCGTCTACGGCACCGTCGCCGCGCTCGTCTTCGGCGACCTGTTCTTCCCCCGCGCCGACCCCGCGGTCGGCACCGTCGCGGCCTTCGGCACCTTCGCCGCGGGCTACGTGGCCCGCCCCCTCGGCGGCATCGTCTTCGGCCACTTCGGCGACCGGATCGGCCGCAAGTCGATGATGCTGCTGACGATGGTCCTGATGGGCTGCGGCAGCTTCCTCATCGGCGTCCTGCCCACCTACGACGCGATCGGCGTATGGGCACCGGTCCTGCTCGTGACCCTGCGCGTGGTGCAGGGCCTCGCGATCGGCGGCGAGTGGGGCGGCGCGACCCTGATGGTCGTCGAGCACGCCGAACGCACCCAGGGCACGCGGCGCGGCCTGTGGTCGAGCTTCACCCAACTCGGCGCCCCGCTCGGCTCGGTGATGTCGGCCGGCGTGGTCACCCTGGTCTCCGCCCTGCCCGACGACGAGTTCCGCGCCTGGGGTTGGCGGGTGCCGTTCCTGCTGAGCATCGTGCTGCTGGGCGTCGGCCTGTTCGTGCGCCTGAAGGTCGCCGAGAGCCCGCTGTTCGCGCAGGCCGAGCGGGAGCCGAAGCCCGCCAGGCCGCCCGTGGTGGAGGTGCTGCGACGCCCGAAGCCGGTGCTGCTCGCGGCCTGTGTCGGCATCGGCGCGTTCACGGCCCAGTCGCTGCTGACCGGATTCATGATCTCGTACGCGGTCCAGCACGGGTACACCCGTCCGCAGGTGCTCACCGCGGTGACCGTCGCCTCCTGCGTGGCCCTGCTGGTGCTGCCCACCGCCTCCGCGCTGTCCGACCGGGTCGGCCGCCGCCCGGTCGTCCTGGCCGGCGCCGTCGCCTCGGCCGCGCTCGCCTTCCCGGTGCTCGCGCTGGTGGACTCCGGCTCCCCCGGCCTGCTGATCCTCGCCCTCGCGCTGGGTCACGGCGTCGCCCAGTCCACGATGTACGGCCCGCTCGGCGCGCTGCTCACCGAGATGTTCGGCACCCGCGTCCGCTACACCGGCGCCTCCCTGGGCTACCAGGCGGCGACCCTGCTCGGCGCCGGGTTCTCGCCACTCATCGCCGGGAGCCTCCTCGCCTCGTCCGGCGGCAGCAGTACGCCCGTCTCGCTGCTGCTGTGCGGGGGAGCGGCGATCACCGCGCTCACGGTGTGGCGACTGCGCGAGACGCACACCGACTCGCTCGACGCTCTGGCTCCCCACACCACCACCCCCACACCGCAAGAGACGCTCCGGTGAGGCCGCGCATCCCCACGCCGAGGAGGAGGCGGGACTGTCCTTGCGCACCGGCCTGGCGGCCCTGGACCGCGCACCGCGGAACCCCGTGCCGGCCGCGAGCGCCTACCGGCGGGCCGCCCCCGCCCCTACGACCTCGCCCATCCGGCGGACGTCCGCACGCCCTCGGGAGACGCCCGGCCATGACCACCCGCTCCGCGCCCGACCGGCTGCTGTCCGTGCTCGCGGCCTTCGACCTCGAACACCCGGCGCTGAGCCTGACGGACATCAGCCGGCGGGCCGGGCTGACCCTGACCACCGCGCACCGGCTCGTGGCCGCCCTCACCGAGTGGGGCGCCCTGGAGCGGGACGCGTCCGGTCTCTACCACGTGGGGCTGCGGCTGTGGGAGGTCGCGGCACTGGCCCCGCGTGGGCTGGCGCTGCGGCAGGTCGCGCTGCCGTACCTGGAGGACCTGTACGAGGCGACGCACGAGAACGTGCAGTTGGCGGTCCAGGACGGTCCCGAGGTGGTCTACATCGAGTGGCTGTCGGGGCGGTCGGCGGTCGGCGTGCACATCCGGGTCGGGGCGCGCTGGCCGCTGCACGCCACCGGGGTCGGACTCGCGCTGCTCGCGCACAGCGACCCGGAGTTCCAGGAGGAGTACTGCGCCGGGCCGCTCGCCTCCTTCACGCCGTACACCGTCACGGAACCGGCCCGGCTGCGCCGCGTGCTGGCCGACGTGCGCCGCACGGGGGTGGCGGTGAGCAGCCGTCAGGTCACCGACGACGCGCTGTCGGTGGCCGCTCCGGTGCGAGGACCGGGCGGGTCGGTGACCGCCGCCGTGTCGGTCGTCGTGCCGCAGGCCGACGCGCAGGTGCCGGTGCTGGTGCCCGCGGTGCGGCTGGCGGCGCGCGGGATCTCTCGGGGGTTGGGGTGGCGGCCGGGGAAGGAGGCGTAGGCGTTTCGCCGGCAGGCGGCGGACACGCGTGCCGTCGGTGGCATCGGTATGGCCCCGGCCCGACCTTCCCGTGACGGCCCGCAGCCGGGTTGCGGCCCCGCTGACGTGCCCCGGTGACTGGTCGGATCCGAGCCGGGCGGAGTCGAGCCGCGTCCGCCGGAGGTGTGCCGCAAGATCACACCGACGTCCGCGTGCCGACCGCCGTTCCCAGCCGGAGTCAGAGGCGGACCGTCATCTCCACCGGCACCTCGTCACCCACCGAGATTCCCCGCGCCCTGCGCACGGCCTGCTTGAGCGGCAGCAGATAGCCGCCGTCCCTGGGGAAGAGGGACGTCTCGAAGGCGACTTCGCCGATCCGGGCCTCGACCGGGACCACGCCCCAGCCGTACGTGGCCATCGCGGCGACGTCACGGATGTCGGCGCACTCCTCGTCCGGGACGGCGACGAAGTAGTACGGCGCCGGACCGCGCCATTCGATCACCCGGCCGGTGAAGGTGTGTTCCATACGGTCAGGGCCTCTTCTCTCTCCCGGGCGACGCGCTCCGGCACATTCACGCATTCATAGGGTGAACCTGCCTGCGGCGCAAGGGTTTTCTCTGCTTCACCTCTTGACGACCCGTACGGCGGGGAGCACATTGGCGACACTTTGAGAGCGCTCTCAAAGGCACCCGCGCCCTCAACTCCCCACTCCGTACACCGAGAGGCAGCACCCCCCATGAGCGAACCCTCCGGCATACACCGCCGCCGACGCCCCGTCAGGCGCGCGCTCGTCGCCGTGCTCGGCACGCTCGGCCTGGCGGCGGCCGCCGCCGTCGTCGCCGTGCCGTCCGCGAACGCGTCCGCGCCCACGCCCCCGTCGGGCTGGACGCAGGTCTTCCTGGACGACTTCAACGGCGCCGCGGGCACCGGCGTGAACACCTCCCACTGGCAGTACGCGACCGGCAAGGGCTATCCCGGCGGTCCCGCCAACTGGGGCACCGGCGAGATCGAGACGATGACGAGCAGCACCGACAACGTCGCGCTCGACGGCAACGGCAACCTCCGCATCACCCCGCGCCGGGACGCCGCCGGCAACTGGACGTCCGGCCGCATCGAGACCAACCGCACCGACTTCCAGCCCCCGGCTGGCGGCAAACTCCGGGTGGAGGCCCGTATCCAGGTGCCGAACGTGACCGGGGCCGCCGCCAAGGGCTACTGGCCGGCGTTCTGGATGCTGGGCGCGCCCTACCGGGGCGACTACTGGAACTGGCCCGCCGTCGGCGAGCTGGACATCATGGAGAACACGCAGGGCATGAACACGGTGTTCGCCACGATGCACTGCGGCACCTCACCGGGCGGCCCCTGCAACGAGACCAGCGGCATCGGCGGCAGCACCACCTGCTCCGGCACGACCTGCCAGGCGGGCTTCCACACCTACCGGATGGAGTGGGACCGCTCGACGAGCACCGAGGAGATCCGCTTCTACCTCGACGGCGCCCACTTCCACACCGTGCGGGCCGACCAGGTCGACGCGACGACGTGGAAGAACGCGACGGACCACGGTTTCTTCATCATCCTCAACGTGGCCATGGGCGGCGGCTTCCCGGACGCCTTCGGCGGCGGCCCGGACAGCGGAACGCAGCCGGGGCACGCCATGGTCGTCGACTACGTCCAGGTGCTGTCGGCCGGTGGGAGCGGTACCACTCCCCCGCCGACGGGCACCCGTGACGCCTACAGCGCCATCCAGGCCGAGACGTACGACGGTCAGGGCGGCGTGAGCACCGAGACCACCTCCGACTCGGGCGGTGGACGGAACATCGGCTCGCTCGCCAACGGCGACTGGGCGCTGTACAAGGGTGTCGACTTCGGCTCCACGGCGGCCACCCAGTTCGTCGCCCGGGTGGCGAGCGGTGCGGCGAGCGGCGTCAGCGGTCTGGTCGAGGTGCGCCTGGACAGCCGTGGCAACGCGCCGGTCGGCAGTTTCGCGGTGGGCAGCACCGGCGGGTGGCAGTCGTGGCGGACGATCCCGGCGAACATCAGCCGGGTGACCGGCACGCATGACGTCTATCTCACCTTCACCAGCGGTCAGCCGTCGGACTTCGTGAACGTGAACTGGTTCAACTTCGGCCGCTGACAGATGAGTCGTGATGTCCCGCGAGGGTTCTTCGACCTCGCGGGACATCGGCGTGCTCAGCGCAGTTCCGCCCGGAACGCCGCCGGCGTCATGTCGGTGTGCTGGTGGAAGAACTTGGAGAAGTTCGCCGCGTCGGGGAAGCCGACCGCGGCGCCCACGCGGCCGATCGGCAGGTCGGTGTGGGCGAGGAGGCGCTTGGCCTCCAAGGTCACCCGTCGGTCGATGAAGGCCTTCGGGGTCTGGCCGGTGGCGGCGCGGACCGCGCGAACGAGGGTGCGGCGGGAGTAGCCGAGCTGGTCGGCGTAGGCGCTGACGCTGTGGTTGGTGGCGAAGCCCTGTTCCACCGCGTCCCGGAACAGGGTGAAGGTGGTGTCGGACTGCCGGCGCGCGGCCTCGGCCGAGCTCGTGGCGAGGTGGGCGAGGCGCAGCAGGAACGCCGTGAGCGAGTGGCGCAGGACCGCGGTGTGCAGGGTCAGCGGGAGGGTCGTCGTGTCCTCGTACTCGCGCTGGAGCTGGGCGAGGGCCGAGCGCAGGGCGGTGAGCTGGGGTTCGTCGGGGCGGAGCAGGGGCGGCAGGTCGTAGCGGTAGAGGCCGGTGGCCTCGACCGTGGCGCGGGGCAGGAAGCCCGGTTGCATGGTCAGGACGGTGCCCCGGTAGTCGTCGGCGCGGGCGAAGCGGTGGACCTGGCCGGGGCGGATCCACAGCAGGTCGCCGGCCCGGGCCTCGTACTCGGCGAAGTCGATCATGTGGTGGACGGGGCCCTCGCTGAACAGCATCACGACGTGGAAGTCGATGCGGTGGACGCGCTCCAGCGGTGCGTCGGCGGCGTGCCAGGTGCGGCCGGCGCCCATCGGGCCGACCTGCATGCCGACGCCGAGGACGCTCAGATCGACGGGGAAGGGAAACGTTCTGATCGCGTCGCCGCCCGGGTCGCCGCCGTCACGGTCGCCTTGGACCGTTGTGTCCACCATGTCTGTCTCGTGCCGTCTCAGTCGTGCGCGCCTCGCGCTCAGCCGTGCGCCGCGTTCGCCGCGGTGTCCCACTTTCACCACAGCCTGACACACACCGACCTTCCCTCGTAAAAGTCAGACTTTTAGTTTTGAACGCGTTGGACCAGCTACTTCGCTTCGATCGGGGACTTTTGAAGATGAGCACGCGGACACCGGACAGCTTGGAATGGACCGAACTCGACCGGCGTGCCGTCGACACGGCCCGCCTCCTGGCGGCCGATGCCGTACAGCGGGTGGGCAACGGCCACCCGGGCACCGCCATGAGCCTGGCTCCGGCGGCGTACACGATCTTTCAGAAGGTGATGCGGCACGACCCGGCGGACCCGGAGTGGACCGGCCGTGACCGCTTCGTCCTGTCGCCCGGTCACACCTCGCTGACGCTGTACACCCAGCTGTTTCTCGCCGGGTACGAGCTGGAGCTCGACGACCTCAAGGCGTTCCGGACCCAGGGTTCGAAGACGCCGGGTCACCCCGAGTACGGGCACACCGCCGGTGTCGAGACCACCACCGGCCCGCTGGGCCAGGGTGTCGCCAACGCCGTCGGCATGGCGATGGCCGCCCGTTACGAGCGCGGCCTGTTCGATCCGGAGGCGCCCGAGGGCGAGTCCCCGTTCGACCACACCATCTGGGCGATCGTCTCCGACGGCGACCTTCAGGAGGGCGTCTCCGCCGAGGCGTCCTCCCTCGCCGGCCACCAGAAGCTCGGCAACCTCGTCTTCCTCTACGACGACAACCACATCTCCATCGAGGGCGACACCGCGACCGCGTTCTCCGAGGACGTGCTGGGTCGGTACGAGGCGTACGGCTGGCACGTGCAGCGCATCGAGCCGGCCGGGAACGGCGACGTCGACGTGGCCGCGCTGTACGCGGCGCTCAAGGCGGCGCAGGCCGAGACCGAGCGCCCCTCGATCATCGCGATGCGCACGATCATCGCCTGGCCCGCGCCCAACGCCCAGAACACCGAGGCGTCCCACGGCTCGGCCCTCGGCGAGGACGAGATCTCCGCCACCAAGCGCGTCCTCGGCTTCGACCCCGAGCAGTCCTTCGAGGTCACGGGCGAGGTCCTCGCCCACACCCGCCGAGCCCTGGACCGGGGCGCCGAGGCGCACGCCGCCTGGGACAAGCGGCTCGACAAGTGGCGCGGCGCGAACCCGGAGCGCGCCCGGCTGTTCGACCGGATCGTCGCCGGTCAGCTGCCCGACGGCTGGGAGGACGCGCTTCCGGTCTTCGAGGAGGGCAAGTCGGTCGCCACGCGCGCGGCCTCCGGCAAGGTGCTCCAGGCGCTGGGCGCGGTCGTCCCCGAACTGTGGGGCGGCTCCGCCGACCTGGCCGGCTCCAACAACACCACCATCGACAAGACGAGTTCGTTCCTGCCCCAGGGCAACCCGCTGCCCGAGGCCGACCCTTACGGCCGCACGATCCACTTCGGCATCCGCGAGTTCTCGATGGCGGCGGAGATGAACGGCATCGCGCTGCACGGCAACACCCGTGTCTACGGCGGGACTTTCCTGGTCTTCTCCGACTACATGCGCAACGCGGTGCGCATGTCCGCGCTGATGCACCTGCCGGTGACCTACGTGTGGACGCACGACTCCATCGGCCTCGGCGAGGACGGCCCCACCCACCAGCCGGTCGAGCACCTCGCGTCGCTGCGTGCCATCCCGGGGCTGAACATCGTCCGTCCCGCCGACGCCAACGAGACCGCTGCCGCCTGGGCCGAGATCCTCAGGCGGCACACCACCGACCCGGCCCCGCACGGGCTCGCGCTCACCCGGCAGGGCGTCCCGACGCTCCCGGTGAACGCGGATGCGGCGAAGGGCGGTTACGTCCTTCAGGAGTCCTCCACCGGGACCCCGGACGTCGTCCTCATCGCCACCGGCTCCGAAGTGCAGCTCGCCGTCGCCGCACGGGAGCGGCTGGAGGCCGAGGGCATCGGCACCCGGGTGGTGTCGATGCCGTCCGTGGAGTGGTTCGAGGAGCAGCCGCGCGAGTACCGCGAGAGCGTCCTGCCGACGGCCGTGAAGGCGCGGGTCGCCGTCGAGGCCGGAATCGGCCTGACCTGGTACCGGTTCGTGGGCGACGCCGGACGCATCGTCTCCCTCGAGCACTTCGGCGCCTCCGCCGACGCCAGGACCCTGTTCGCCGAGTACGGCTTCACCCCCGAGAACGTAGCCGCCGCAGCGCGGGAATCCCTCGCTGCCGCGCGTGGTTGATCCAGCCGCAGAAAGAAGATGATCACTGTGACCACCGAAGCGACCGCCACCGCGGGAACTCTGAAGCGTCTTTCCGACGAGGGCGTCTCGATCTGGCTGGACGACCTGTCGCGGGGGCGGATCGAGTCCGGCAACCTCGCCGAACTGGTCGAGAACAAGAACGTCGTGGGCGTCACCACCAACCCGTCCATCTTCCAGGCCGCCATCGGCTCCGGCGAGGGCTACGAGGAGCAGCTCGCCGACCTGGCGGTGCGGGGCGTCACGGTCGACGAGGCCGTGCGCATGATGACGACCGCCGACGTCCGTGCCGCCGCCGACATCCTGCGCCCGGTGTACGACGCCACCGACGGCCGCGACGGCCGGGTCTCCATCGAGGTCGACCCGCGGCTGGCCCACCACACGGCGGCCACCATCGCCGAGGCCAGGCAGCTCGCCTGGCTGGTCGACCGCCCCAACGTGATGATCAAGATCCCGGCGACCGAGGCCGGTCTCCCGGCCATCACCGAGGTCATCGCCCAGGGCATCAGCGTCAACGTCACGCTGATCTTCTCCCTGGAGCGCTACCGCGAGGTGATGGACGCCTACCTGGGCGGTCTGGAGAAGGCCGCCGCCAAGGGCCTGGACCTGTCGGCCATCCACTCCGTGGCCTCCTTCTTCGTCTCCCGCGTCGACTCCGAGATCGACAAGCGGCTGACGGCGATCGGCACGGACGAGGCCCTCGCGCTCAAGGGCAAGGCGGCCCTCGCCAACGCCCGCCTCGCCTACGCGGCCTACGAGGAGGTGTTCGAGGGCGACCGCTGGACCGCCCTCGCCGGTGCCAAGGCCAACAAGCAGCGCCCGCTGTGGGCCTCCACCGGCGTGAAGGACCCGGCGTACAAGTCCACCCTGTACGTGGACGAGCTGGTGGCGCCGGGCACCGTCAACACGATGCCCGAGGCCACCCTGAACGCCACCGCCGACCACGGCGAGATCACCGGCGACACGGTGACCGGCGGCTATGCGCAGGCGCGCGCCGACCTTGCCGCCGTGCAGGCGCTGGGTATCTCCTACGACGAGGTCGTCACCCGCCTGGAGGACGAGGGCGTCGCCAAGTTCGAGGTGGCGTGGCAGGACCTGTTGAACGCCGTCAAGAAGTCGCTCAGCGGCAAGGGAGCTGACGCAGCATGACCTCCGACTGGGACAACCCCCTGCGTGACCCGCGCGATCGCCGACTGCCCCGTATCGCCGGCCCGTCCGGGCTCGTCATCTTCGGCGTCACCGGTGACCTGTCCCGCAAGAAGCTGATGCCGGCCGTGTACGACCTCGCCAACCGCGGGATGCTGCCGCCGGGCTTCTCCCTCGTCGGGTTCGCCCGCCGGGACTGGGAGGACCAGGACTTCGCGCAGGTCGTGCACGACTCGGTGCGCGAGCACGCCCGAACCGAGTTCCGTGAGGAGGTCTGGCAGCAGCTCGCCGAGGGCATGCGGTTCATCCCGGGTGACTTCGACGACGACCAGGCGTTCGAGCAGTTGCGCCGGACGGTCGAGGAGCTGGACAAGGCGCGCGGGACGAGCGGCAACTACGCCTTCTACCTCTCCGTACCGCCGAAGTTCTTCCCGAAGGTCGTCCAGCAGTTGAAGAAGCACGGCCTCGCGGACGCGCCCGAGGGCTCCTGGCGGCGCGCGGTCATCGAGAAGCCCTTCGGCCACGACCTCGCGAGCGCCCGTGAGCTGAACGCGATCGTGCACGACGTGTTCGACCCCGAGCAGGTCTTCCGCATCGACCACTACCTCGGCAAGGAGACCGTCCAGAACATCCTGGCGCTGCGGTTCGCCAACCAGATGTTCGAGCCGATCTGGAACCGGTCGTACGTCGACCACGTACAGATCACGATGGCTGAGGACATCGGCATCGGCGGCCGGGCGGGCTACTACGACGGCATCGGCTCGGCCCGCGACGTCATCCAGAACCACCTGCTCCAGCTCATGGCGCTCACCGCGATGGAGGAGCCGGCCGCCTTCGACGCCGCGTCCCTGCTCACCGAGAAGCTGAAGGTGCTCAGGGCCGTGAAGCTGCCGGAGGACCTGGGCAGGCACACCGTGCGCGGGCAGTACGCGGCGAGCTGGCAGGGCGGCGAGCAGGTCGTCGGATACCTCCAGGAGGAGGGCATCGACCCGCGGTCGAAGACCGACACCTACGCCGCCGTCCGGCTGAACGTCGACAACAGGCGCTGGGCGGGCGTGCCGTTCTACCTGCGCACCGGCAAGCGGCTCGGGCGGCGCGTGACGGAGATCGCGGTCGTCTTCCAGCGGGCACCGCACTCCCCCTTCGACTCCACCGCCACCGAGGAGCTCGGCCAGAACGCGATCGTGATCCGCGTCCAGCCGGACGAGGGCGTGACGGTGCGGTTCGGCTCCAAGGTGCCCGGAACCTCGATGGAGATCCGGGACGTGACGATGGACTTCGCCTACGGCGAGTCGTTCACGGAGTCCAGCCCGGAGGCGTACGAGCGGCTCATCCTGGATGTCCTTCTCGGGGACGCCAACCTGTTCCCCCGCCACCAGGAGGTGGAAGAGTCCTGGAGGATCCTCGACCCGATCGAGGAGTACTGGGACACGCACGGCACGCCGGCGCGGTACGCGTCCGGGAGCTGGGGACCCGAGGAAGCGGACGAGATGCTCGCACGAGACGGACGGAGCTGGCGCAGGCCATGAAGATCGACCTGACCGACACCACGGCAAGCAAGATCAACAAGGCGCTGGTGCAGGGCCGCCGAGCGATCGGCACGCCGGCCGTGGGCATGGTCCTGACGATGGTCATCGTCACGGACGAGGAGAACGCCTACGACTCGATCAAGGCGGCCGAGGAGGCCTCCCACGAGCATCCCTCGCGCACCCTGGTCGTGATCAAGCGGCACGCCCGCACGCCGCGTGACCGCACCCGCTCCCATCTCGACGCCGAGGTCCGGGTGGGGGCCGACGCCGGCACCGGCGAGACGGTCATCCTGCGCATGTACGGCGAGGTGTCCGACCACGCCGACTCGGTGGTGCTGCCGCTCCTGCTGCCGGACGCCCCGGTCGTCGTGTGGTGGCCGGTCGACGCGCCGGAGAACCCGTCCAAGGACCCGCTGGGCGCGTTGGCGCAGCGCCGGATCACCGACCTGTACACCACCGAGAGCCCGTTGGCGGACCTGGAGGCCCGGGCCCGCTCGTACGCGCCCGGCGACACCGACCTGGCCTGGACCCGGCTCACCCCCTGGCGCTCCATGCTCGCCGCTGCCCTGGACCAGGCGCGGGTGCCGATCGTCTCGGCGGCCGTGGAGGCCGAGGCCGACAACCCGGCCGCCGAGCTGCTGGCGCGCTGGCTGGAGGCCCGCCTCCACGTCAGCGCCGAGCGGGTCGTCACCGCCGGACCGGTCGTCACGGGCGTGCGGCTCGGCACCGAGAACGGCGAGATCGTCATCGACCGTCCCGAGGGCCCGCTGGCCACGCTGCACCTGCCGGGCCAGCCGTCGCGCACCCTCGCGCTGAAGGTCCGCACCACCTCCGAACTCATCGCCGAGGAGCTGCGGCGCCTCGACGCGGACGAGATGTACGCCATCGCCCTGCGCGGCGAGGCCCCCGAGGAGACCCCTGACCATGTCTGACCCCCTGTCCGGCTCCCTGCCCCGCTCCCCCGAGCTCACCCGGCGTCCCGAGTGGGTGGCCCTGGAGGACCATCGCGCGGGCGCGCTCCAGCGCCCCCGGCTGCGTGAGCTGTTCGCCGCCGACCCCGCCCGCGCCGAGCGGTACGTCGTGCGCGTCGGTGACCTGCGCATCGACTACTCCAAGCACCTGATCAACGACGAGACCCTCGCCCTGCTCCAGGAACTGGCCACCGCCACCGACGTGTTCGGGCTGCGCGACGCCATGTTCCGGGGCGAGCGGATCAACGTCACCGAGGACCGGGCGGTCCTCCACACCGCCCTGCGCGCCCCGGCCGACGCGGTGATCGAGGTCGACGGCGAGAACGTCGTGCCCAAGGTCCACGCGGTGCTCGACAAGATGAGCGCCTTCGCCGACCGCGTCCGCTCCGGCGAGTGGACCGGCCACACCGGCCGCCGTATCCGCAACGTCGTCAACATCGGCATCGGCGGCTCCGACCTCGGTCCGGCCATGGCGTACGAGGCGCTTCGCCCCTTCACGGCACGGGAGTTGACGTTCCGGTTCGTCTCCAACGTCGACGGCGCCGACCTCCACGAGGCGGTGCGGGACCTGGACCCGGCTCAGACGCTGTTCGTCGTCGCGTCCAAGACCTTCACCACCATCGAGACGATCACCAACGCCACCTCGGCCCGTTCCTGGCTGCTGGCCGGGCTCGGCGGCGAGGAGAAGGCCGTCGCACGGCACTTCGTCGCGCTGTCGACGAACGCCGAGAAGGTGACGGACTTCGGCATCGACCCGGACAACATGTTCGAGTTCTGGGACTGGGTCGGCGGCCGCTACTCGTACGACTCGGCGATCGGCCTGTCCCTGATGATCGCCATCGGCCCCGACCGCTTCCGGGAGATGCTCGCCGGCTTCCGCCTCGTCGACGAGCACTTCCGCAGCGCGCCCGCCGAGTCCAACGCCCCGCTGATCCTGGGCCTGCTGGGCATCTGGTACGGCAACTTCTTCGGCGCCGAGTCCCATGCGGTGCTGCCGTACTCGCACTACCTGTCGAAGTTCACGGCGTATCTCCAGCAGCTCGACATGGAGTCCAACGGCAAGTCCGTCCAGCGCGACGGCCGCCCCGTGGACTGGCAGACCGGACCGGTGGTGTGGGGCACGCCCGGCACCAACGGGCAGCACGCCTACTACCAGTTGATCCACCAGGGCACCAGGGTCATCCCCGCCGACCTGATCGGGTTCGCGCGTCCCGTCGACGAACTGAGCGACGAACTCAAGGCGCAGCACGACCTGTTGATGGCCAACCTGTTCGCACAGGGGCAGGCGCTCGCCTTCGGCAAGACCGCGGACGAGGTGCGCGCCGAGGGCGTGGCCGAGGAGCAGGTGCCGCACCGCACCTTCCGCGGCGACCACCCGACGACCACGATCCTCGCGCGCGAGCTGACGCCGTCGGTGCTCGGCCAGCTCGTCGCCCTCTACGAACACAAGGTCTTCGTCCAGGGCGCCGTCTGGAACATCGACTCCTTCGACCAGTGGGGCGTCGAACTGGGCAAGGTGCTCGCCAAGCGAGTCGAGCCCGCCCTCACCGAGGGTGCCGATGTCCCCGGCCTCGACCCCTCCACCGCCGCCCTCGTGGCCGCCTACCGTGAACTGAAGGAAGTGCACTGACATGCAGTTGGGACTCATCGGCCTCGGCAAGATGGGCGGCAACATGCGCGAGCGGATCCGCCGCGCGGGCCACACCGTCATCGGCTACGACCGCAACCCCGAACTCTCCGACGTCGGCAGCCTGTCCGAACTGGTCGACAGGCTCGAAGGCCCGCGCGTGGTCTGGGTGATGGTCCCGGCCGGCGGCCCGACCCAGTCCGTCATCGACGAGCTGGGCGACCTGCTCTCCCCTGGTGACACCGTCGTCGACGGCGGCAACTCCCGCTGGACGGACGACGAGAAGCACGCCGAGGAGCTGGGTGCCAAGGGCATCGGCTTCGTCGACGCGGGTGTCTCGGGCGGTGTGTGGGGGCTGGAGAACGGCTACGCGCTGATGGTCGGCGGCGCCAAGGAGCACGTGGACCGGCTGAAGCCGATCTTCGACGCGCTCAAGCCGGAGGGGCCGTACGGCTATGTCCACGCGGGCAAGGTGGGCGCGGGGCACTTCGCGAAGATGGTCCACAACGGCATCGAGTACGCGATGATGCAGGCCTACGCCGAGGGCTGGGAGCTGCTGGAGAAGGTCGACTCGGTCACGGACGTGCGCGAGGTGTTCCGTTCCTGGCAGGAGGGCACGGTCATCCGCTCCTGGCTGCTGGACCTCGCGGTGAACGCCCTCGACGAGGACGAGCACCTGCAGAAGCTGCGCGGGTACGCGGAGGACTCCGGTGAGGGCCGGTGGACCGTCGAGGCGGCCATCGACAACGCGGTGCCGCTGCCCGCGATCACCGCCTCCCTCTTCGCGCGGTTCGCCTCCCGCCAGGACGACTCCCCGCAGATGAAGATGATCGCGGCGCTGCGCAACCAGTTCGGCGGCCACGCCGTCGAGTCGAAGAAGTAGCCGGTCGTGGGGGATCTCCTTCTCGTCCGTCACGGTGAGACGGAGTGGAGCAGATCGGGACAGCACACCAGCTGGACCGATCTGCCCCTCACCCGGGCCGGCGAGGAACAGGCCAAGTCCCTCGCCCCGCTCCTGTCCGGCCGTACCTTCTCCCTGGCGCTCACCAGCCCGTTGCGCCGCGCGGTCCGCACCGCCGAACTGGCGGGCCTGGCAGGGGCCGTACCCGACCCCGATCTGCACGAATGGGACTACGGCGGCTACGAGGGCGTCACCACCGTCGAGATCCACCGCACCCGTCCCGACTGGTATCTGTGGACCGATGGAGTGCCGCCCGGTCCGGACGGTCACCCCGGTGAGTCGCCGGCCGAGGTCGGCGCGCGCGCCGACCGGGTGCTGTCCCGGGTCGCGGCGGCGCTCGCCGAGGGTGATGTGATCCTCGTGGCGCACGGCCACTTCCTGCGGGTCGTCACGGCCCGCAGGCTGGGGCTGGCACCCGCGGACGGGCGGCTGTTCCAGCTGGCGACGGGCACGGTGAGCCGTCTGTCGGCGGAGCACGGCCGTCCTGTGATCGCCGAGTGGAACACGCGGCCGTGACTCCCGCGAGCCGGATCGCGTGGCGGGGCCGGTGAGTTGACAGGTAAGGCGGTCGGCGTCAGAGTCCCGGCTGATGGAGATCAACGATCTGACGCCGGCCGAACTGCGGGTGTGGCGGGCCTTCGCCACGGGCACGGAGGTGGACTTCCGTGAGGGAACCGAGCAGGAGGAGGGCCCCGGACGCACCCTTCGCGCCCAGGTGTTGCGGGCGTTACTGCTCAATGGCCCGCGTGAGGACGGCGAGATAGCGGCCCTGAAGGTGAGGGGGGCGCGTGTCACCGGTGTGCTGGACCTGAGGTACGCGACCGTCGACAGCGTCCTCCACCTCACGCACTGCCGCTTCGAGGACGCCCCGGACTTCGTCGGCGCCCAGTTGCGCTACCTCAGCCTGCGGGACTCCGAGCTGCCCGGCCTCTCGGTGACGCGCGCCCGGATCGACGGCAGTGTGCGGCTGACACGCTGCCGGTTCAGCGGGCCGGTACGCCTCGACGGCGCGCAGATCGCCGGTGTGCTGTTCCTGGACCAGGCCGAGGTCGCCGCCGGCGACTCCGTGCGGCCCGCCCTCCAGCTCAACCAGGTGTCCGTCGACGACGACCTGTGCGCCCGGGGTCTGCGCGCGCGGGGGCGGATCCGGCTGGAGGGCGCCACCGTGGCCGGCTCGCTCGACCTGGAGGACGCCGACCTCCGCAACCCCGGCGGCAACGTCATCGACGCGGAGGCCCTTGAGGTGGGCGCCAATGTGCTCGGCCGACGGCTGCGCGCGGACGGCCGGATCGACATGCGTGGCGCCCGTGTGCCCGGGCGGGTCGACCTGCTGCGGACGACGCTGTCGAACCCCGGGGGCACGGCCCTGCGGGCCAGCAGCTGTGTCATCGGCGAACTCTGGCTGCGCGGCGGCTCCCCGATCGTCGGCCGGCTCAATCTGCGCCGCTCGCAGATCGAACAGCTCGACCTGGAACCCGAGATGCTGCCGGACGAGGTGCGCCTGCTCGACCTCACCTACACCTTCCTCACCCCGCACGAGCCGGTGGAGCGCCGGCTGCCCATGCTGCTGCGGGACGGCGACACCTACGACCCGCACGGCTACGAGCAGTTGACCACTTCCTACCTGCGCACCGGCGACGACCACGCCGCCCGTCTCGTCCAGCTCGCCAAGCAACGCCGCCACCGCACGACCCTGCCCTGGTACGGCCGCATGTGGGGCCATGTCCAGGACGCCACCGTCGGCTACGGGTTCCGGCCGCTGCGCGCGCTCGGCTGGCTGCTCTCGCTGCTCGCCGTCGGCTCGGTCGCCTTCGCGCTGCACGCGCCGCCGCCGCTGAAGGCGGACGAGGCACCGCAGTTCAACCCGGTCTTCTACACCCTCGACCTGCTGCTGCCGGTGATCTCGTTCGGGCAGGAGCCGGCCTTCGCCCCCAGGGGCGGGCAGCAGGCCCTGGCGTACGTTCTCGTCCTCACCGGCTGGATCCTGGCCACGACGGTCATCGCCGGTGTGACCCGGACCGTCAATCGCCAGTAGGTCATCACGGTCGTACGGGATGTCCGGCTCGCGGTACGTCGGCAGCTCGCCGTCCGCACAACCCACCCCGGGCGGCCGGGCTTCTACAATCGCGGGCACGCGGGTGGGCCGTCGGGGCGCGCTCGTTCCTCGCCGAAGGAAGCCGATGACCAGCGTCGACGAGCCGGCACGAGCCAACGGGCGGATCCGTGACGCCGCGCGCACCAAGGACGAGATACTCGACGTCGCGACGCGGGAGTTCGCCCGCCTCGGCTACGACGGGGCCCGCGTCGACGACATCGCCGCCCGCACCCGCACCACGAAGCGGATGATCTACTACTACTTCGGCGGAAAGGAGCAGCTGTTCACGGCCGTGCTGGAGCGGGCGTACGGCGCGATCCGGGAAGCCGAGCAGCAACTCGACGTCGAGCATCTGGACCCGGTCGCGGCCATCCGCCGCCTGGCCGAGCTCACCTTCGACCATCACGAGCAGCACCCTGACTTCATCCGCCTGGTCAGCATCGAGAACATCCACGGGGCCGAGCACATCGCCGCCTCCGCGAAGCTCGGCAGGATCGGCTCACCCGCCCTGGACGTGATCCACCGGATCCTGGAGTCCGGGCGGCGTTCGGGCCTGTTCACGGCCGACGTGGACGCCGTCGACCTGCACGCGGTGATCAGCTCCTTCTGCTTCTTCCGGGTCGCCAACCGGCACACGTTCGGCGCCCTGTTCGGCCGGGACCTGGTGGCTCCGGCGCAGCGCGAGCACTATCGCGCGATGCTCGGCGACATGGTGATCGCCTACCTGACCGCGGAGCGCGCGGCGGACTGAGGCCGTGGAACCTGACTCCTGCCGCCGCCCACCGGAGAAGGTGACGGCCTGACCACGGCGGGCTGCCGCCCAGGTGTGGCACGGGACCGTCCACGTAGATCACGAGGAGGTCCTCCTCGGTGGGCCGGGGCTCGACGGGGTGTGCGGGCTCGTGGACCAGCTCCAGGTGCCAGTCGGCGTCCGGCCAGCCCTTCGCACCAGAAGCGTTCCGCCGCGGTCAGGTTCCGGGACGGGCGGGCGATGCGGATGTGGCTGCGGCCGTCGACCGGCATGGGGAGCCTCCCGGGGCGGCTGATCGTGTCGTTCCGCTCGGCAGCCCAGGCGGCGCGGGCACGCCGGGACCATCCGTCCTTCGCCCTGCGCCCCGGGTCCTGGGCCTGGGTGCCGCCGACCCGCCGTAGACGCTGTCTACTCCCTCATGGTAGACACTGCCTATGCGGGAATCCGAAACCGGGCTGCGGGCCCGGCTCGTCGACGTCGGTGTGGATCTCGTCGCCCATGAGGGCGTCCAGGCGCTCACCCTGCGGGAGATCGCCCGTCGGGCGGGGGTCTCGCACGGTGCGCCGCGTCGCCACTTCCCCACCCACCTGGAGTTGCTGTCGGCCATCGCACGCCGCGGCTTCGACGAGCTGGCCGAGCGGGCGACGGCGGCCGTCGGTGGCGGCACGGGCAGCCCGCGGGAGCAGGTGGGTGCGCTGGGGCGTGTCTACCTGGAGTTCGCGCTGGGCAATCGCGGCATGTACGAGCTGATGTTTCGTCATGACCTGCTGGAGAGCGGACATTTGGGGCTGCGCGACACCAGTCTGCCCCTCTTCGGTCGCCTGGTGGACCTCGTCGGCCGGGTGCGCCCGGATGCCGACGCCCGGCTCGTGGCGGGGGCGCTGTGGGCCAACCTGCACGGGATCGCCCAGCTGTGGGGCTGGGGCAGCCTTCAACTCGCCACGGGTTCCCCCGACTTCGTGCCCCTGCTGCGGGAGGCCCTGGACGCGCACCTGGGGCCGGAGGGCGAGTGAACCCACGGCTCACCCTGGCGAGCAGCGTCGTCGGAACCGCGATCGTCGCGCTCGACGGCACCGTCCTGACCGTCGCCCAGCCCACCCTGCAACGCGACCTGAGTGCCTCCTTCGCCGAGGTCCAGTGGACCACCACCGGCTATCTCATCGCCGTGGCGAGCCTGTTGGTGTTCGCCGGGCGGCTCGGCGACCGGTACGGGCACCACCGTGTCTTCGGCATCGGCATGCTCGGCTTCGGGGCCGCGTCGGCCGGCATCGCGCTGGCGCCCGGCGTGGGCTGGGTGATCGGACTGCGGGTCGTGCAGGGCGTGTTCGGGGCGCTGTCGCAGCCGGCCACGCTCGGGATGCTGCGGGCCGCGTTCCCGCCCGACCGGCTGCGGAGGCCGATCGCGGTACGGACCGCGGCGATCGGGGTGGCGGCCGCCGCCGGACCGGTCCTGGGCGGCGCGCTGGTGGCGGGTCCCGGATGGCGGGCCGTGTTCCTCCTCAACGTCGTCCCCGCCCTCGTCCTCGGTGCGCTCGCCCTCGCCGTACGACCCTCGCGCAGATCCTCTCCCTCCGTGCTCGACATGCCCGGCGCCCTGCTCCTCGCGGTGACCCTGGCCTGCCTGGTGCACGCCCTGGCCGCGCAGCCGGGACGGGGCTGGACCGCCGCGACCGCCGTGGTCACCGGTGCCGCCTTCGTCCGGCACGAGCGCCGTACCGCGAGCCCGCTGCTGCCGTCGGACGTCATGGGCTCGGCGGCGGTCACCTCGGCGCTCGGCATGCTGGTGGTCGCGTCGGCGGCGCTGTCCGGCACGCTGTTCGTCGGCACGTTCGTGCTTCAGGGCGGGTTCGGCCTGGACCCGTTGCGCAGTGCCCTGGTCAGCCTGCCGCTGGCCCTGCTGATGGTGCTCGCCGCACCCTCGTGCGCGGTGCTGCTGCGCCGGGCCGGTGCCCGCCGTACGAGCGGCGCGGCGATGGCGGTCCTCGCGCTCGGCATCCTCGCCCTGTCCCACGCGGCGGGGTTCCCCGCCCTGTGCGTGGGGTTCGCGCTGGTGGGGGCCGGGTTCGGGACGGTCATGGTGGCGGCGACCCATGTCGTCGTACGGGAGGCCGCCGTCGAGTCGGCCGGGGTGGCGGGCGGGTTGCAGCAGACCGCGATGAACCTGGGGCCGGTGCTGGGTGTCGCCGCCGCGGCCGCGCTCATGGGTGCGGGCGGTCGCCCTGAGCTGCCGCTGGGTGTTCTCGCCGTGCTCGCTCTGGCCGGTGCGGCCCTGGGTCGAGCCCTGCCGGGACGGGCCGACGTCACGATCGACGATCATGACCAATCGGAGGACCGTACACCTGTTCCTGCGCGACGATGAGGTCGGAGGCCGTTCCGGCGGGGTATGCCGGAGCGCACCTCGGCGCACGCATTCGGAGGAGAGCGATGGCACTGCTGAGACAAGAGGTCGATCCGGGCGAGGTCGGGCTGGACGCGAAGGCGCTGGACCGCCTCGACCAGCACTTCGCCCGCTACGTCGACGAGGGGCGGCTGCCCGGCTACCTGGTGGCCCTCGCCCGCGGCGGACGCGTCGCCCACCTCGTCACGCACGGCCACCGTGACATCGCGGCCGGGTTGCCGGTCGAGGCCGACACGCTGTGGCGGATCTACTCCATGACCAAGCCGGTCACCTCGGTCGCGGCGCTGCTGCTGGTGGAGGAGGGCGAGCTGTCGCTCGACGATCCGGTCGAGCGCCACCTGCCGGCCTTCGCCGAGCCGCGGGTGTACGTCAGCGGATCCGGCGCCGACACCGTGACCCGCCCGGCCTCGGGGCCGATACGGATCCGGCATCTGATGACCCACACGGCCGGGCTGACCTTCGCCTTCTACCACACGCACCCCGTCGACGCCCTGTACCGCGACGCCCGCCTGGAGTCGGCGGTGCTGCCGGGCTCGGACCTGGCGGAGACGGTCGACGTGTACGCGAGCCTGCCCCTTCAGTTCGAGCCGGGGACCGAGTGGAACTACTCGGTCGCCAGCAACGTCCTGGGCCGGGTCATCGAGGTCGTCTCCGGCCGGTCCCTCGACGAGTTCTTCGCCGAGCGGATCTTCGGCCCGCTCGGGATGACCGACGCCGGTTTCTGCGTGAACGACGAACAGGCGGGCCGGCTCGCCGAGTTGTACGGCGGTACCGAGACCGGCGGCATCGAGCCGATCCCCGGCCTCCCGCTGCACGGCCGTCCCCGTTTCCTGTCGGGCAGTGGCGGTCTGGCGGCCTCCGCGCACGACATCCACCGCTTCATGGAGCTGCTGCGCCGCCGCGGCGAACTCGACGGCACCCGGCTGCTGGCACCCGGGACCGTGGACCTGATGACGTCCAACCAGCTTCCGGGCGGCGCCGACCTGCGCTCCTTCGGCAGCCGCCCCGCCCATGACGAGCCCGGCAACGACGGCGTCGGCTTCGGTCTCGGCGTCTCCGTCGTGACCGACCCGACCCGTACGAAGGCCCCGTCCGTCCTCGGCGCCTACGGCTGGAGCGGGGTGGCGACCACCACGTTCTGGGTCGACCCGCGCCACGACCTGACGGTGCAGTTCATGACGCAGGTGCGGCCGAAGACCTCGCACACGATCTTCCAGGACCTCAAGCGGCTCGTGCACGAGGCCGTCCAGGACGCCTGAGCCGTCACTGGTCCACACGCAGGGTGAACTCCACTCCCTCCAGGGCGAGTTCGCGCAGCCACTCCTGCGAGCGGGCCGCCGTCCCGGCGGCGCGGTTCAGGCCCGCCGGGAGGGAGCCGTCCAGGATGTGGCGGACGCCGAGGGCGAGGGGACGGGAGACACAGCGGGCCATCGCGCTCTCCTCCGCGTCCCCGGCCAGGTCGAGAAGGTAACTGCCGGACCACGTCCGCCCCGCCCCGCCGCGCACGTCCAGCGACACGACGAGGACGACACGGTCGCGATCGGCGTCCGTGGTGGGGTGGGCGGCCGCCAACTCCCCCGCCAGCGTGGCGATTCGGGCGTCGTCCCCGTTCTTCAGCTCCCCGAAGACGGCGTCCCAAGCGCGCAGCCAGCCCTCCAGGCGCAGGGTGCCGCGCACGAAGGTCCGCGGTTTCCAGGCGGGCGGCAGTCCGTACTGCTCGATGAACGGAACGCTGTCGCGGTTGGGGTAGACCTCGAACGCCTCCCCGTCGACGACATACCGCCGCGTCGCCTCCCACGGCCGCTCGGCGACGGTCTCGGCACCGTCCTGGACGTAACGGGCCGGTGTGCGCAGGGCGTTGAGAACACCGGCGGGAGCCCAGCTGAAGCGGTACCTGAAGTCGTTCGGGACGGCGGGGACGCCGCCGCAGTACGAGGTGAGGCTGTACGAGGCGGTCGTGTCGTCGCCGACGGCCTCCCGGGCGCGGCCGACGAGGCAGTGGGCGAAGAGGTGGTCGATGCCCGGGTCCAGGCCGGCCTCCGTGAGGACGACGAGTCCGGCCGCGGCGGCCGACGGCACCTGTGCGAGGACCGCGTCCGAGACATAGCTGGAGCAGGCGAAGTGCGCCTGTTGCTGGACGCAGGCCGCCAGGATCCCCGCGTGCTCCGGTGCGGGCAGCATCGATACGACGACATCGCCGGGGGCCAGTTCGGCCGTGAGCGCCCGGAGCGTGTACGCGCGGGGCTCGGCACGTGCGGTCAGTCCCAGCCGGGCCAGGGCTTCGGCCGCGCGGTCCTCGGTGCGGTGCCACAGCCGTACGCGGTCGGTGGCGTCGCACAGCCGCGCCAGGCCGCTGCCCGTGGAGAGTCCGGCGCCGACCCAGTGGACGGTGCCCCCGGCGGGAACTCTGGCGGAGCGGTCAGACATCACCGAACGTCCCTTCGTCGATGCCGAGTTCACGGCAGGCCCGATGGAACCGGTCGAGACAGCGCCCCCACGGCCCACCCGTCTCGAACCGGAGCAGTTGGGGCAGCAGCGCCGCCGAGAAGTCGGTGCTGGACTCGCGGGGCAACAGGGAGGGCAGGTTGTCGATGGCGATGAGGTCCAGCGGCGGTTCCTTGCGCAGCCGGCGCACGGGCTCGGTCCAGTCGGTGGTGCGGTCGTAGACCGGCAGGACGTTCAGCGGGGAGCCGACGTCGACCGTGACATCGCAGAGGGTGCGCAGCCGGCGGGCGGGCTCGTCGAGGTCCTGCTCGCGGAGGAAGGGCGGGACGGGCGTGGTGGCGAGGACGGCGTTCACCAGCACGTCGTGGCCCAGCAGCGCCGGGCGGTCCAGGTCGCGGGTCTCGGCCAGGTCCCAGGGCGTCGCCTCGACCCCTGCGGTCCCGAACGCGAGCCGAGCGCCCCGTCCGCTGCGGCCCAGGGCGCCGATCACGAGCGCCGTGAACTCCTCGTCACCCGCCGCCGGTCGCAGGACCTCGTCCAGTTCCTCCTTCGAGGTGGGCGTCAGCGGCGCCGCGAGCCGCCCGCGGTGCTGCAGGACGGCCAGGGCGGCACCCAGGTAGCCGGCCCAGAATCCGAAGGCGGCGAGGCGGCGGCCGCTGTCGTCCACCAGGTACTCCAGGTCGAGCAACGCCCCCGCCCCGGCGGCGAACCTCCGGAGCAGGTCCTCGGCGCCGGGCTGCTGCTTGTAGGCGTGCCCGAAGAAGACGTGCCTGTGCGTCAGCCGGACCGGCTGATCCGGGAGTTCCTTCAGTCCGACCACCACGACGGCGGCGGGTGCCTGCGTCCAGGAGCCCGCGGGGGCGACACGGCAGCCGGCCGCCTCGTACTCCTCGACCGGGAAGACCCGCTGCGGGGACTCCTCGACGGTCAGCGTCACTCCGCTCTCGACGAGCCGCCGTGCGTCCGACGGCACGATCGGGGTGCGTCGCTCGGTGGAACGGACCTCGTGGCGCAGCCACAGGTGGAGATCGGTCATACGCGGTTGGCCTCCGGGCGCGGGGCGTCGGCCGCGAACCGGCCGGCGCTCAAGGGGCTGACGTCCACGAAGGGTACGCGGCCGAGGTACAGGTCGCGGACGACCTCGCCGACGGCCGGTCCCTGGAGGAAGCCGTGGCCCGAGAAGCCGGTCGCGTACAAGAAGCGGGACACGGAAGTCGCCTCGCCGATCAGCGCGTTGTGGTCGGGAGTGACCTCGTACAGGCCCGCCCATCCCCCGGTCCGGCGCAGGTCGAGGAGGGCGGGGGCGCGGTGTTCCATGGCCGCGGCCAGGCGGGGGATCCAGCGGTCGTGGGTGTCGGTGGCGAAGCCGGGCCGCTCGTCGGGGTCGGACATGCCGAGGAGGAGGCCGGGGCCCTCGCCGTGGAAGTAGAGGCTGGTGGTGAAGTCGATGGTCATGGGCAGGTTCGGCGGCAGTCCGGCGACCGGTTCGGTGACCGCGATCTGGCGGCGCAGCGGCACCACCGGCAGGTCCACGCCGACCATGGCCCCGATGGCTCGCGACCAGGCGCCGGCCGCGCAGACGACCGTGTCGGTGGTGATGGGGCCGATGGTCGTCGTCACGGCGGTGATCCGGTCGCCGTGCAGTTCGATGCCGGTGACGTCGGTGTGCCGTAGGATCCGCGCGCCGTGCCGGCGGGCGGCGGATGCGTAGCCGTGGACGACGGATTCGGGGGTGCAGTGGCCGTCGTCGGGCGAGAACGCGGCTGCCAGCAGGCCGTCGGTGGTGATCAGCGGGGAGAGCCTGCGCGCCTCGGCGGGGTCGATCATCCGGCTGGGCACGCCGAGGGAGTTCTGCAGCCTCACGCTCGCCTCGAAGCCTGCGACCTGCTCGGGCGTCGAGAGCAGGAAGAGGTAGCCGACGCGGTGCAGCCCGATGTCGTACCCGGTCTCCTCCTCGAACCGCCCGAACGCCTCCAGGCTGCGCGCCCCGAGCCGGATGTTCAGCTCGTCGGAGAACTGCGCCCGCACCCCGCCCGCCGCCTTGGACGTGGATCCGGACGCGAGCTCGTCCCGCTCGACGAGCACCACGTCCCGCACACCGGCGCGGGCGAGGTGACAGGCGATGCTGGTCCCCATCACGCCGCCCCCGATGACGACGACGCTCGCATGCGTGTTCACTGGACCACCTTCCTGACTGCCCCGACACCAATGCCGTCGCCTGTCTCTCCGGAGAGGAACCGGAGAGGAAGAGGACGTCATCGGTCATGACCTCTTCCTGTCCGGACGGGTCTCGTGGCAATCAGGACAGGTGCGCGACCGCGTCCAGATGGGGCAGGTGATGGTCGAGGCGCTCCCGCTTGGTGCGCAGGTAGGTGATGTTGTTCTCGCACGGCGGGATCAGCAGCGGGACCTGCTCGGCCACCTGGATGCCGTGCCGCAGCAACGCCTCGCGTTTGCGCGGGTTGTTGGACATCAGGCGGACGCTGCGTACGCCCAGGTCGTGCAGGATCTCGGCGGCGACACCGTAGTCACGGGCGTCCACCGGCAGGCCGAGCGCGAGGTTGGCCTCGACGGTGTCCAGGCCCTCCGCCTGCAGGGCCATCGCGCGCAGCTTGGCGAGCAGGCCGATGCCGCGGCCCTCGTGGCCCCGCAGGTAGACGACGATGCCGCTGCCTTCGGCGACGACCGCGCGCAGGGCGGAGGAGAGTTGGTCGCCGCACTCGCAGTGCTGGGAGCCGAAGGCGTCGCCGGTCAGGCACTCGGAGTGCAGCCGCACCAGGACACTCTCCGTGCCTATCTCCCCGTAGACGAGGGCCACTTGCTCGTCACCTCGGTCGTGGTCGAGGTAACCGATCGCGCGGAATTCCCCGTACACGGTGGGCAGGGGGGCATTCACGACGCGTTCCGCACCGGAACGCTGCGTCCGCTGGCCGGACTTCTTGCCGAGCACACCAACTTTTTCTGTCATGATTCTTCAGTTCCTAAGCAGAGACGAAAGGCCGGGAAAAGATGAGTGATTCGCAGACGCGGCCGGCGGCACACTCGCTGGTGCCGGCGGACACCACCGAGGACGTACGGACGCGAGGAGCGGGCGTCTCACGACAGGTCGCGGTCCTTCCCGTCGGAAGCTTCGAGCAGCACGGCCCGTTCCTTCCGCTGGCCACCGACACGCTCGTGGCCTGCGCCGTCGCGCGCGAGATAGCGGCCGCGCACCCGGTGCACCTCCTCCCGCCGGTGACGATCTCCTGCTCGCACGAGCACGCGGACTGGCCGGGGACCGTCAGCATCTCCTCAGTGACCCTTCATGCGGTGATACGGGACATAGCGGCTTCGCTCCGCCGGTCCGGCGTCGACGCCCTGGTAGTGGTCAACGGGCACGGCGGAAACTACGTACTGGGCAATGTCGTTCAGGAGTCCTCCGCGCGCGGCGAGCGAATGGCGCTGTTCCCGGCCCCGGAGGACTGGGAGGCGGCGCGGGAGCGGGCGGGGGTGGAGACCTCGCTGCTCACCGACATGCACGCGGGGGAAATGGAGACCTCCATCCTTCTGCACGCTCATCCCGAATTGATCCGACCCGGTCATGAGACTTCCGATTTCGTGGCGGACGACCGCCGCCATCTGCTGACCCTCGGTATGTCCGCCTATACCGATTCGGGTGTCATAGGCCGTCCTTCGCTGGGTTCTGCGGAAAAGGGGAAGTTGCTGCTGGCGAGCCTCGCGGATTCCTTCGGCGCGTATGTGTCACTGCTGACCTCCGCGGACGATTCCGTACGGGACACGGGAGACGCAAGGGCATAGCCGGTGTACCAGCGGGCGACGAGGACGAGGGCGCCGGGCAGGGCGGCCGCGAAGCTGAGCACGCCGTACACGACGGCGACGGCCAGTCCGCTGCTCGCGCCGAGGCCCGCGGCGCCGAACGCCCAGGCGGTGACGCCCTCCCGTGGCCCCCAGCCGCCGACGTTCAGGGGCAGGCTCATGGCGAGCAGGGCGAGGACGGCGAGCGGCAGCAGGACGGCCACGGAGGCGGCGGCGCCCGCGACCCTCGCGGCGAGCACGAACATCGCGAGGTGGCCGGCGAGGACGATGACGGAGCAGACCGCGACACCGGGTCCGTTGCGGCGGGACAGCAGGGCTTCCCGGGCCTCGTCGAGCGTGGTGCGCAGTGCCGTCGGCGTCGTCCGTGCGCGGCGGGAGGACGCCCGGTTCATGCGCACGGCGGCCGTGACGGCCAGTGCGCCCACCGCGGCGAACAGCAGGACGGGGGCGAGGTCCCGGGCCTCGTTCAGCACGGGTGACGGCATGGACAGCAGGACGACGGCGCCGACGACGGCGAGGGCGGCCTGGCCTGCCGTCCGCTCGAGAACGACCGCGCGTACACCGCGCCCCAGGTCACCGGTGCTCTGCCCGTGTCGCACCGCCCGGTGCACATCGCCGAGGACGCCGCCGGGAAGGGCCGCGTTGAGGAACAGGGCGCGGTAGTAGTCGGCGACGGCCGGCCCGAGCGGCAGCCGGATCCGCAGTCCACGCGCCACCATCTGCCAACGCCAGGCGCTGAACAGCGTGGTGACGCCTCCGATCACGAGCGCCAGACCCAGCGCCGGCCCGTCGATCCGCCGCAGCCCGTCGAGAAAGGCGCCGCTGCCGAGCCGCCAGAACAGCACGCCGAGGATGACGACGCCGGCGGCTGTGCCCAGGTGGGTGCGGAAGGCGGGGGTGTTGAGCCGGGACAGGAGGGCGCGGAGGGAGGCGCGCAGGGGAGTGCGCAGGGGGGTGCGGGGGCGCGGTGCGGCGTTGGGGGCGGCCTCCGATTGTGGTTCGGCGGCGATGACGCCGATGCGGGGGGAGGCATCTGCGACGGTGGGCGTCGGTACGCGCGTCTCGCCCGAACGGCCCGGACGCCGTTCCCTCGGCCTGGCGCCCCGTCGCTCGGCGCGCGACCTCGCCACCGTCTCCACGCTCATGACGCTCCGCCCGTCGGTCGGCACAGGGCCAGCAGGTCGCTGTGGTGGACCACGACGCGCAGTTCGCCGGCCTGGCAGGCGGCGAGGCGTTCGCGCAGGTAACGGTCGGCGCGCTCGCGCAGTTCGGGGCGCTGCTCGACGGCCGCGCCGACCCAGCCGCGCAGCCACTGGGCGGTGAGCGCCGACTCGGCGGGGCCGAGACGCCAGGGGCTGGGATGCACCTGGACGGTCGCGCCGTGCTCGGAGAACGCCTCGGCCGCCGCGGTGATCGCGTCCGGGCCGAGCAGGCCCGAGCGCCGCTGGTGGGCGTTGAACGCCTCAGTGATCTGCGCGTCCAGCGGATCGGACGGGGTGAGTTCGACGCGGCCGGCGACGGAGAGCGTCAGCAGCGCCGGGCAGCCCGCGCCCGCGCAGGCGGCGGCGAGCGTGTCGACCTGCTCCCGGGTGAGCACGTCCAGCAGCGCGGAGGCCGTCACCAGCGAGGCTCCGACGAGGGCGTCCGGGGTGAGACGGCCGACGTCGCCGCGGCGTGTCTCGACGGTGACGCGACTGCCGTCGGCGGACGAGCGCGGCGAGCCGACGGCCGCGAAGTGCAGCAGGTACGGGTCGCGGTCGTGCAGGACCCAGTGCTGGGCGCCGTCCAGGTGGGGAGCGAGCCAGCGGCCCATGGAGCCGGTGCCGCAGCCCACGTCGTGGATGACCAGTCCGCCGGCGCGTCCCGGCAGATTGGCGAGCCGGATCCGCAGCGGGTCGAGCAACTCGTGCGCCCGCGCGGTGGCATCGACGCCCTCCCGCAGCTCCAGCCACTCGGGGGCGTAGCGGGGCGCCTCGTCCGGCTCGGCGTCCCTGAGCCGCACGGTGGCCCGCTCACCGGGGCGGACGGTGGGACCGGCACCGAGAATCACCGCGTCCTCATCGGACGCCGCCGGTACGGACATGCCGCTCATGCCACCCTCCGCCGAAACGATCCCGCGCCGCGGACCGGGCTGCGCCGGAATCGTCCCCCCGCCCTGTGTCGTCGCCGTGTTCCTCATGCCGTCCTCCGGGGTTCGTTCGGCAGTCGGCCCAGTACCGCGGCCAGGCTGCGGGCCGTGGTGGCCCAGCCGTCCAGGGCGGCCCGGCGTCGCCGGGCCGCCGCCTTGAGCCGGCGTCGTACGTCCGCCTCACCGAACCAGCCGCGCAGTTCGGCGGCGATCGCGGCGGGGTTCTCCGGCGGGACGAGGATGCCGGGGACCCCGCCGTCGGGAGCCCGGCCGACGGCCTCCGGGAGGCCGCCGACGTCTGTCGCCAGCACGGGGACACCGCGCGCGAGCGCCTCCGTCACCGCCATGCCGTACGTCTCGGCGTAGGAGGTGAGCACCATGAGGTCGGCGGCGTGGTAGCTGGCGTCGAGTTCGGCGCCGGCCTGGGGGCCCGCCAGCACCAGCCGGTCCTCGATGCCGTGCTCGGCGATCTGGGCCCGCAGCGCGGCCACGTACTCGGGGTCCTGGTTCAGCCCGCCCACGCACACACAGCTCCACGGCAGGTCGGTCACCGTCGCCAGCGCCTGCACCAGCCGGTGCTGTCCCTTGCGCGGGGTCACGGCGGCCACGCACAGCAGCCGCGACACGCCGTCCGTGCCGGACGCGAGGGGCGCGATGTCGGCGCCGGGGGCGGCGACATGGACCCGCTCGGGGTCGAGGCCGTGGTGGGAGACGAGCCGGCGGACCGCCCAGTCGCTGGTGGCGATGACCGCGGGGACCGCCCGCAGCACCGTGCGCTCGCGCGCGTCCAGCTCCGCGGCGACGGCGGGCTCCAGCCCGGTCTCGTCGCCGAGCGGCAGATGGACGAGGACCGCCAGCCGCAGCCGTTGCGCCTGAGGGACGATGATCTCGGGGACGCCGCAGGCCACCAGCCCGTCCAGGAGGACGACCGTGCCGTCCGGGAACTCCCGCAGGGTGCGGGCGAGTTCCGCGCGGGCCGCCGCCTCGGGGCGGGGCCAGCTGCCGTCCACCGCGTGCTTGCGCACCTGCCAGCCGAAACCGGGCAGGTCCAGGCTCACGCGCCGGTCATAGGCGTTGCCGCCGCTCGGCACGGCCGGATCGTCGACGCCGCCCGGCATCACGAAGTGCACGGAGCGCAGGGACATGGGGATGATCTCGGCGTTCTTCAGGACGGAGTGCTGTACGGGCACGTACCCGAGGGAGGGCTGCTCCGGCTGGGCGAGGGCCACGTTCTTTTCGAGCGTCACGTCGGTCACAGCGCACGCTCGTAACTCGCCCACGCGACGTGCGACTCGTGCAGCGTGACGGTCAGTCCGGCGAGGCCCTTGGCGCCCTCGCCCAGCGCGCCCTTCTCGATCCGCTCGGCCAGCCGGTCCGCGATGACCTTGGCGAGGAACTCCGTGGAGGTGTTGACCCCGGCGAAGTCGGGTTCGTTGTCGAGGTTCCGGTAGTTCAGCTCGCCTACTACGGCCCCCAGTTCCCGCGTGGCCAGTCCGATGTCGACGACGATGTTGTCGTCGTCGAGCTGCTCACGCCGGAACGTGGCGTCCACCAGGAACGTCGCTCCGTGCAGGCGCTGCGCGGGTCCGAAGACCTCCCCGCGGAAGCTGTGGGCGATCATGATGTGATCGCGGACGGTGATGCTGAACAACGGACGACCCTCCAGGTGCGGTGCGCTCCTCATCCCCCGCTGATCACTGCCGGGGATGCCGTGTAGTACGGCTCATCGCTTCCCGGTGTTCAGCGGTCTCTCACTCTTTTCTCAGGTCAGGCGCTTTTGCCGTCCCAGGGTTCGAAGGACTCTGAACGACTCCGGGCGCAACGGGTACGTCAGTCGTGGTCGGCGTACCGGACCCGGTGACACAGCGCGGGAACCTCACCTGAGGTCAGCTTCGGCAGCACGTCCGGCAGTTCCTCGAAGGCGCACTCCGAGGTGACGAGCGCGTCGAGGGCCGGGTCGGCGAGCAGGTCGAGGGCGAGGGCGAGCCGGTCGGCGTAGGTGCGGCTGGCCCGGCGGGCCGGGGAGACCGTGCCGACCTGGCTGCTGCGGATGACGAGCCGCCGGGAGTGGAAGGCCTCGCCGAGCGGCAGGGTCACCTGCCGGTCGCCGTACCAGCTGAGTTCGAGGACGGTGCCCTCGGCGGTGAGCAGTTCCAGGGACCGGGCGAGTCCCTGTTCGGTGGCGCTGGCGTGGACGACCAGGTCGCATTCGCCGAGCGCCTCCTCGGGCGAGGCGAAGCCGACCCCGAGCGCCTCGGCGACCTCGGCCCGGCCGGGATCGGCGTCGACCAACTGGAGCCGTACGCCCGGGAAGCGGGCCAGCAGGGCGGCCACCGAGCAGCCGATCATGCCGCCGCCGACCACGGCGATCCGGTCGCCGACCAGGGGCGCCGCGTCCCAGAGGGCGTTGACGGCGGTCTCGACGGTGCCGGCGAGGACGGCCCGTGCGGCGGGCACGGTGTCCGGTACGACGGTCACCGCGCTCGCGGGGACGACGTACCGCGTCTGATGCGGATGCAGACAGAAGACCGTACGGCCGACGAGTTCGTCCGGCCCCTCCTCCACCACGCCGACGCTCAGGTAGCCGTACTTCACCGGGGCGGGGAACTCGCCCTCCTGGAACGGTGCCCGCATCGCCGCGTACTGGCTCTGCGGGACGCCGCCCCGGAAGACCAGCGTCTCGGTGCCCCGGCTGACCCCGGAGTACAGCGACCGCACCAGCACCTCGTCCCGGCCCGGCTCCGGCAGAGCCGTCTCCCGGATCTCTCCTTCACCCGGAGAGCTGAGCCAGAACGCGCGTGCGGTGCGGTTCATCGGGATCCTCCTGAACGATCGTGAAGCTGAGCACGTACCGAGGTGTGCACAGGCCGCGCACAGTACGCGGCCTTGATCGACTCTGTCACCTGGCCGGAGGAATGTGCGGTGGCCCTGAACAACACGTACGGCGCGAGGCTGGTCCAGCAGGAGACCGCGGTGGGAGCGGGCGTTCAGATCCTGCTGCTGGCCCTGCTCGGCTCGGCGATCGGCATGGGGCCGGCGGGCTGGCTGACCGGCCTCGCCTTCGCCATCGCCAGCTGGGCGGTGCTCTCGCGGGCCCTGCACCGGTCCCGGCTGCGCTCCTTCGGCCCGGCCAACCGGGTCACCCTGGGCCGGGCGACCCTGGTGGGCGGCGTGACGGCCCTGGTGGCGGACTCCTTCCAGAGCTCACCGCCGGTGACGCTGTTCGTCGGCCTGACGGCGGTCGCCCTGATCCTGGACGGCGTGGACGGCAAGGTGGCCCGCCGCACGGGCACGTCCACGGCCCTCGGCGCCCGCTTCGACATGGAGGTGGACGCGTTCCTGATCCTCGTGTTGAGCGTGTACGTCTCGATGTCGCTGGGTCCCTGGGTGCTCCTCATCGGCGCGATGCGCTACGGCTTCGTCGCCGCCGCGCGCGTCTGGCCCTGGCTGAACGCCGCCCTGCCGCCGAGCACGGCCCGCAAGACGGTCGCCGCGTTGCAGGGCGTGTTCCTGCTGCTGGCCGCCTCCGGTCTCCTGCCGTACGTGGCGACGTTCGCGGTCACGGCGACGGCGCTCGCGGCGCTGGTCTGGTCGTTCGGGCGGGACGTCCTGTGGCTGTATCGGACGTCGCGCACCCGGCGGCGGGCGCCTGTGGCGGAGGTACGGGAGCTGGTGGCGTCCTGAGTGATCAGCCGTCGAGGGGCATCCGGTACACCGTCGATTCCCTCGCCGTGAACCCGAGGCGTTCGTACAGCCGGTTGGCCGCGGCCCGGTCCGGCCGCGAGGTGAGGTCGACGGTCCGCGCCCCCGACTCCCGTGCCAACCGCACCGCCTCGCGCATCAGCAGCCCGGCGACTCCGTGACCGCGTGCGGCACCGTCGACGACCACGTCCTCGATACGGGCGCGCAGCCCCGCGGGCACGGGAAACACCACGAGGGTCAGAGTGCCGACGATCTCGCCCGCCGCCCGTGCCACGAGCACGGTGTTCGCGTCGCACCGCACGATGCGGTCGACCGCCGCGAGGTCGAGGGGCTTCGCGGTCCGGGACAGCTGCGGCAGCAGCCGGCCGAAGGCGGCCACGAGTTCGGCGCTGGTCTCCCGGGCGATCTCCACCTGAACGTCCATGCCGGGGACCCTACCTGCGCGGCAGCAACCCGATCGCCGCGGCCGGCACGGCCGCCAGCACCAGCCAGGGCACAGCCGCCGGGAGGCCGGTGTCGAGGAGCGTGCCGGTCGCCGAGCTGCCGACGAGGACGATCAGGCCGGAGACCGAGGACAACGCGCCGGTGTAGAGGCCGAGCCGGCCCTCCTCGGCCAGGTCGGGGACCCAGGCACGGGCGACCGGGGCGACGAGCATCTGGCCGAGGGTGAGCAGGACGACGAAGCCGGCCGCGGGCAACAGGCCGAGCGTGCCGGTCCAGCCGGCGGGCCGGGCCGCGGCCACGACCGTGAAGCCCACGGCGATCAGCAGCAGCCCCGCCGTCATCGACCGGCGCAGGTCGAGCCGCTCCCCCACCCAGCGCGTCACCGGCAGCTGGGCGACCACCACGAGCAGCGAGGACAGGGCGAACAGCCAGGCCACCGGCGCCTGGGAGCCCATGGCGCGTTCCACCTCGGCGGGGAGGGCGAGGTAGAGCTGGTTGTAGGCGAGCAGGTAGGCGCCGTACGCGCAGCACAGGGCGAGGAAGCGGCGGTTGCGCAGGAGCTTGCCCATGCCGCCGCGGACGGCGACGCGTTCGCGCCCGGGTATGTGCTGCGGCAGCAGCCAGGCGTGTCCGGCGAGGACGAGGACGAAGATGCCGGCACCGGCCAGGCAGACCGTACGGAAGTCCACCGACAGCAGCAGCGCGCCGAGCAGCGGCCCGACGAACGCGCCCGCCTGCCCGGCCACCGTCAGCAGCGCGAGGACGCGGGTGCGGGAGCCGCCGCCCGACTCCTCCCACATCACGGCCTGCCGGGCGACCTCGGACTCGACGGCGGGCGAGAACAGCGCGGCGGCGAGCCCGATCAGCAGCACCGCGCCGATGACCGACCAGGTCTCCCGTGCGTACCCGAGCCATGCGAACCCGGCGATCCGCAGCACGCAGCCGGCGAGTACGACCGGCCGGATGCCGTACCGGTCGGCCAGCGCGCCGCCCACCACGAACAGCCCCTGCTGGCTGAAGGTCCGCAGCCCCAGCACGAATCCGACCAGCCAGCCCGCCATGCCGATGCCCTGTCCCAGGTGCTCGGCGAGGAAGGGCAGGACGGCGTAGAAGCCGATGTTGAAGGCGAGTTGGGTGCCGATGAGGAGGCGGAGGAGGGGGGAGAGGCGAGGACGGTCCGGAGCCTTGCCGAGGCTGACTGCCAACGAGGTCATCGGGTGGCGACCACCTTCCTGGTGTGGGACCGCTCGTCGGACGGCGGTGGGGCGGGTTCGGTCCTGCGGGGTCGCCGCCGCACGCCTCCGGCCGCCGTCACCGCCAGCGCCCCGAGCAGGGCGAGTACGGCCGCGGGGGCGAGGACCGCCCAGGGCGCGCGCTCGGCGTAGGGCTGGTTCTCGGCGAGGAGCAGGCCCCACTCCGGGGAGGGCGGCTGGGCGCCGAGGCCGAGGAAGGCCAGCGAGGCGAGCGCGAGGGCGATGCCGGGCAGCCGGAGCAGGGCGTGCCGGGTGACGTGCGGCAGCACGGCGGGGAGGAGTTCGTGCCGCAGCAGGTACCAGCGGCCGGCGCCCAGGGCACGGGTCGCGGTCAGGTGGAGGGCGGCGCGCTCCTGCCGGAGGAGGGCGGCGGTGTGGGCGGCCAGCGGCGCCCAGGCGACGGCGGCCACGGCGAGCGCGGGCGCGGCGGTTCCGCTGCCGACGATCGCGGTGACGAGCAGGGCGACGAGGACCGGCGGCAGCGCGGTGACGGTGTCGACGAGCGGGCCGGACAGCCGGGGCAGCAGGCCGAGCGCCACTCCGGTGAGCAGGGTCACTGCGGTGAGCGCGAGGGCGAGCAGCAGGGTGTCGAGAGCGCCGTGGCCGACGCGGGCCAGGACGTCCCTGCCGAGCGCGTCGGTGCCGAACGGGTGCGCGAGGGAGGGGGCCGCGAGTCGTTCGGCGGTGTCGAGGGCGAGCGGGTCGCGGGGCAGACCGAGGGCGATGACGCCCGCGAGCAGACCGCCGTGGACGAAGGGCAGGATCCCGCGGGCGGGCGGCGCGGGACGGTGCGGGGACGGAAGCGCGCCGTCGCGCAGGGCCGGGCCGATCAGCAGGCGGGTGAGGAGGTGGGCCAGTGCGGCGGCGGCCGCGGCGAGCAGGACGAGGGCGAGCGTGCCGGCCTGGAGGACGGGCAGGTCCTGGGCGAGGGCGGCCTGGAGGGTGGTGCGGCCCAGACCGGGGATGTCGAAGATCTGCTCGACGGTGACCGATCCGCCGGTCAGTCCTACGACGAACAGGCCGGTGTTGGGCAGCAGCCCGGGCAGGCAGCGGCGCAGGGCCTGCCGGGCGACGGCGTGGCCGGGCAGTCCGCGTGCGGTGGCGGCCAGGGCCCAGGGTTCGGTGAAGGCGCCGGGCAGCAGGTCGTCGAGGAGCCTGCCGAGGACGGCTCCGGCGGGCAGGCCGAGGGCGAGGGCGGGCAGGACCGTCCACTGGGGGCCGTACCAGCCGAGGGCGGGCAGCCATCCGAGCTGCACACCGACGACGGTGGCGAGCACGGACGCGGTGAGGAACTCGGGCAGCGCGGCGAGGACGGCGGAGCCGCCACCTCCCGCCCGTCGCCCGTCGAGCCGCCGGTGTGCGCCGAGCCACAGGGTGCGGGCGCAGATCAGCGCGGCGGTGACGGCGGCGGCCACGAGGGCCACCGCCATCAGCAGCAGGGAGACGCCCAGGGCCTGGAGCACGGCGGGCGTGACCTCGCCGCCGGAGATCCACGACCGTCCGGCGTCCCCGCGCCACAGCCCGCCCAGCCACTGCCCGAGCAGCGGGAACGGTCCGGCGTCCAGGCCGAGTTGGGCGCGGATGTCCGCCAGCACCTCGGGCGTGGGGTCGCGGTCCGCCGAGCGGGCCTTGAGCACGGTGAGGGCCGGGTCGGTGTGCGAGAGCCAGGGCAGTACGCCGATGGCGCACACCAGGGCGGCCGCGATCCCCGCACGCCACAGGAGCGTGACTGCCTGGCGCCGCACGGGTCAGCGCCGGGTGCCGATGCCGACGAGGGTGCGCTCGTACGGGTCGAGGAGCGCGCCTCGCACGGAGGTCACGACGCCGGTGATGATGCGCTGGTGGACCAGCGGTACGACGGCGTCCGTGCCGAGGATCCGCGCCTCGGCCGCCATGACCGCGTCCTGCCGCTCGTCGGTGTCGGCGGCGTCCGCGGCCTTCGCCACGGCGCGGTCGACGTCCTTGTCGCAGAGCAGCGCGAGGTTGTAGCCGCCGTCGCAGGTGTAGTCGCCGGCGAGGACCCCGACGGGGTCGCCGGTGTCGACCAGGCTGTTGCGGGCGCCGACGAACGCGTCGAACTCGCCGTCCAGCGCGTCGCTCTCCAGCCGCGCGTACTCGCGCACTTCCAGCGTGACCTCGAACCCGGCCTTCTCCAACTGCTGCTTCAGCACCTGGGCGACCTCCGGCAGCTCGGGCCGGTTGTCGTACGTGGCGAGGGTGATCCGGGTCCCATCGGGCTTGCCGGCCTTCGCGCGTCCGACCGGCTCGGTCCGCTTGCCGGCGGCCCAGGTGACGGCGGGCCCGTAGATGCCCGCGCCCGCGTCGGCGTATCCCTCGTAGACGTCCTCGGCGAGTACGGAGGTGTCGACGGCCTGCCGGGCGGCGGCCCGCAGGGCGGCGTCCTTGAAGGGGCCCTTCGCGGTGTTGAGGAGCAGGCTCGTGGTACGGGTCGTGGCGGTCGCCTCGCGGGTGCCCTTGTCGAGGGTGGCGGCCTGGGCGACGGGGATCGCCTCGGCGAGGTCGACCTGGTTCGTGCGCAGGGCGCTCGCGCGGGCGGTGCCGTCTGCGACGAACTTCACGTCGATGCCGGGGGCCTGGGCGCGGCCGCCCCAGTAGTCGTCGTAGCGGTCGAGGGTGGCCGCGGTGGCCCCCGTGACCTTGGTGAGTTCGAAGGGTCCGGTGGCGGTGCCGACCGGGTCGGCCTTGTCCTTCTTCTCGTACGCCTTGGCGGAGAGGATGGCGAGGGAGGGGCTGGACAGGCGCAGCGGCAGGACGGGGTCGGGGTTCTTTGTGGTGATGCGCACGCCGGTGCCGCCCTCGGCCTTCGCGGTGAAGGTGACGCCGGCGAGGGCGGCGGGGGCGGGCTCGGCCTGCGCGGCGCGGGTGAGGGCGGTGGCGACGGCGGCCGGGGTGACGGCCGTGCCGTCCTGGAAGGTGGCCTCGCGCAGGGTGAACAGCCAGGTGCGGTCGTTCTCGCGGCGCCAGGAGGCGGCGAGGGCGGGGGCGGCGGCGCCGTTGGCGTCCAGCGCGGTCAGGCCCTCGGTGACACCGAGGCGGCTGAGGATGGTGGCGTCGGCGCCGTACGGCGAGAGGCTCTCGGCGGGCGGGAAGGCGAGGGCGACGCGCAGGCGGGAGCCGTCCTGGGAGTCGCCCGCGGCATCGCCGCCGCCGGAGGCGAAGCAGCCGGCGAGGACGGGGGCCAGGACGAGGGCGAGGAGCGGGCGGATTCGGCGCACGGTCTATCGCCCCATCGGTATCTCGAAGTGGACGACGTCCTTGCCGCCGTCGAGGTCCTCGCGTTCGTCGTGCACGACCTTGCCGAGCGAGCGCCAGAAGCTCTCGGCGCCGGGCACCTTGGGGTCGGTGTGCAGATAGACGGATCGGTAGCCGCCGTCCGCGGCCGCGAAGGCGAGCAGTTCGTGGACGAGCCGCCCGGCCAGGCCGCGCCTGCGGTGCTCGGGGCGGACGTAGACGCGGCGCAGCTGCGCGGTCTCGCCCGAGGGGTAGCGCTCGGCGAGACGGCGCGGGTTCGGGGGGTGGGCGGGGCCGCGGGAGTCGAGGGCCGCCGTGGCCACGACGGCCTGGTCACGCGGGTCGAGCGCGACGAGGAGGGTGTGGCGGGGCGGGACGAGGTAGGCGGCGGCCGGGTCGATGATGTCCGCGTGCCAGCGGGGCACATAGCCGGTGCCGAAGTCGCGGTAGACGGTGTCGAGCATCAGGGCTCGCGCACCGTCCAGATCGTCCGGGCTGGCCGCCCTGATGCTGTAGTCATGCACTTGCACATCATATGCATCAGGCCGAAGGAGGTGATCACGGAGGCGCTCACGACCACCCCTCCCTCCGGTAACTCCCATACGGCCCAGGCGATTTGACAGTGATCGCGAGCCGCCGACACCCTAGCCACATGACATCCATTTTCAACAAGTCTATCCCGGCCGCGAAGGCGGGTTGCTGATGCGTATCGCTTTCGTCGGCAAGGGTGGCAGCGGCAAGACGACCCTGTCGGCGCTTTTCTCCCGCCACCTGGCCCGCTCCGGCGCTCCCGTGCTGGCCATCGACGGCGACATCAACCAGCACCTCGCGCAGGCGCTGGGTCACGAGGGAGACACGCTGGACGCCCCGCCCCTCGGCGCCCATCTGAGGGACGTCAAGGAGTTCCTGCGCGGCACCAACCCGCGCATCCCCTCCGCCGACGCCATGATCAAGACGACCCCGCCCGGCAGGGGCTCACGCCTGCTGACCCTGCTCGGCGACGACGAACTGCACGCGCGGCACGTGCGGCGCGTGGGGGACGTGCCGGTGATGGTGACGGGCGAGTTCGACGAGAGCGACCTCGGGGTGGCCTGCTACCACTCCAAGCTCGGCGCTGTCGAGCTCTACCTGGGCCATCTGGTCGACGGACCCGGCGAGTACGTGGTGGTCGACATGACGGCGGGCGCGGACGCGTTCGCGTCGGGCCTGTTCACCCGTTTCGACATGACCTTCCTGGTGGCGGAACCCACGCGGAAGGGCGTCTCGGTGTACCGCCAGTACCGGGACCACGCGAGGGAGTTCGGCATCCGCATCGCGGTCATCGGCAACAAGGTGACGTGCGAGGACGACCTGCTCTTCCTCAAGGAAGAGGTCGGCGACGACCTCCTCACCCACCTGGTCCACTCCTCCTGGGTCCGCGCGGCCGAACAGGGCCGGGAGCAGGGCGAGCTGGAGTCCCACAACGTCCACGCCCTGAACGTCCTGCGCGAGGCGGTCGACGCCCACCCCAAGGACTGGCCCACGACGCACGGCCACGCCGTCGAGTTCCATCTGCGCAACGCGCGCGCGTGGGCGGACGACAGGACGGGCCACGACCTGGCCGCGCAGGTGGACCCGGAGTTCGTCCCGGGTCCGGCGGGAGCGGCGGGTCCGACGGATCCGGCTGATCCGGCTGATCCGGCCTGACGGCAGCGCGCCCCCCAGCCCCACTCATCACCACCCCGGAACAGGAACATACGCACATGTCTCTCGACGTCTCCCCGAAGCTCCTCGCCGAAGCCGAGCACGGCGACATCCGCGAGGAGGAATTCGTGGACACGGTCCGCACCTCGCTGCCGTACGCCTACGACCTGGTCGCCTCCCTCGCCGCCGAACTGCGTGAGGGCACGGCCGAGTTCACCGACAACCAGACCCCTCCCCCGTCGGAGCGGGAGCGCGGCCAGCTCCTGCGCGCCCTCGCCAGCGATGCCATCCGCGGCAGCCTGGAGCGCCACTTCGGCGTGACCCTCGCCTTCCAGAACTGCCACCGGGTGGCGGCGTTCCGGCCGGAGGCCCGGGGCGGGGAGACGCATGCGCGGTTCACGTCCGTGCGGTCGCAGGTGCTGAACCAGTCGCCGGAGTTCCGGGACTGCTGACCGCGCCGCGGATGAGGCTTTCGTCGCCCCGTCTGCTCGGCGCCCGTCGCGCCGAGCAGACGGCAGCGTGTTGACGTCGTCAACAGATAGCCGCCTTTCCTTGGTTCGCCATCTCGTGTACGGTGTCAGCCGCCATCGCACTCCCTCTGTCACGATGAGTCCGCGGAGACGGGGCGAGGCGCGAAGGAGCGAGGGGCAGTGAGCCAGGCACTGGTCGGCGGCAGGTTCCGCATGGGGCAGGTCGTCGGCAGGGGCAACATGGGCGAGGTCCATCGCGCCGAGGACCTGCACGCCCCCGAGGGCGCACCCGAGCGCACCGTCGCCGTCAAGACGATCCTGCGCCGCCGCACCGGGACGCGGATCGACACCGGCAGCGACACGAAGGCCGCCCAGCGCTTCTCCCGTGAGGTGCGCATCATGCGTCGGCTGCGCCACCCCAATCTGACCCGCCTGGTGGCCGGCGGCATCGACGAGCGGGCCGCACTGCCCTACCTCGCCATGGAGTTCCTGGACGGCGAGCCCCTGCGGGACCTCGTCGAGGAGGAGTCACAGCTACCCGTTCCGTGGGCCGCCGCCATCGGCGCGCAGATCGCCGCCGGGCTCGCCGCCGCGCACGCCGTCGGCGTCGTGCACCGCGACCTGAAGCCGGCCAACGTGATGCTCACGCACGGCGGCACCGTCAAGATCCTCGACTTCGGCATGGGCAGCGTCGTCGACGACCCGGACCAGACCCGGCTGACGAGCACGGGTGTCAGTGTGGGCACGGCCCGCTACATGGCCCCGGAACAGTGCCAGGCCAAGCAGGTGACGCAGGCGGCCGACCTGTACGCGCTGGGGTGTGTGCTGTACGAGATGCTGGTCGGAGTCCCTCCGTTCACCAGTGAGTCCGCGTACGAGCTCGCCGACCGGCATGTGCGTCACCACCCCGCCCCGGTCCGTGCGATCCGCGCTCAGGTTCCGGTCGAGCTGGCCCGGCTGGTGGGGCGTCTGCTGGCCAAGGACCCCGCGGACCGTCCCGCCGACGCGGTGACCGTCCGGGACGCGCTGGTGCCGCTCGCCGTCTCCGACGCCGGGGCATCGCTGCTCCCCCACTGGGAGGCACTCGATCCGACGGTGGCCGTGCGCGAGGCTGCCCCGGCACCGGCAACCGTGCCCGCAGGTGACGCGGAGGAGCCCGCCCCGCCGGCACCGGTCCCGGGTGCCGGCATGGACGTCTTCGGTGTCCACCGGGCGCTCATCAGGGACTACCGCTCCTTCACGGAGGGCGGCACCGTCATCCGCGACGCCCGGATCACGGACTTCGTCGAGGGGGAACTCGACGACAAGTCCCAGTGGCCGGACCCGTGGCTGTCGCTCAACCCGTTCTTCGAGGGCGGCGGCACCGTGGCCGAACTGGCCCAGCGCGAAGTGCTGCACCCCGAGTGCGCCCGCGTCTTCCAGGCGAGGAAGACCGAGGGTGGCACCGTCTGCGACGGCCGCCCGCTCACCCTCCACCGCCACCAGCGCGACGCCCTCGACGCCGCCGCCTCGGGCGCCTCGTACGTGCTGACCACCGGCACCGGCTCGGGCAAGTCGCTGTCGTACATCGTGCCGATCGTGAACAAGGTGCTGCACGAGCGTGACGAGGCAGGCCCGAACGCTCCGAAGCGCGTGCGGGCGATCATCGTGTATCCGATGAACGCGCTCGCCAACAGCCAGCTGCGGGAGTTGGAGAAGTACCTGCGGGACGGCTACGGCGCGGGCCGCGAGCCGGTCACCTTCGCCCGCTACACGGGCCAGGAGGACGACGAAAAGCGCAAGGAGATCCGGGACAACCCGCCGGACATCCTGCTCACCAACTACGTGATGCTGGAGCTGATGCTGACCCGCCCGGCCGACCGGGCGAGCCTCATCAGGATGGCGCGGGGCCTGGAGTTCCTGGTCTTCGACGAACTGCACACCTACCGCGGCCGCCAGGGCGCCGACGTGGCCCTGCTGATCCGCCGCGTCCGCGAGGCGTGCCAGGCGGAGAACCTCCAGTGCGTCGGGACGTCGGCGACCATGTCGACGGAAGGCACGCTGGAGGACCAGCGGGCGGTGGTCGCCGACGTGGCCACCACCCTGTTCGGTACGCCCGTGCGACCCGAGCACGTCATCGGCGAGACCCTGGTCCGCGCGACCGGCGAGCCGCCCGAGTACGTACCGGCCGAGCGCCTCACATCCCCCGGCGCCCCGCGCGCCTACGAGGACCTGGTGCGTGACCCGCTGGCGCGGTGGATCGAGGGCCGCTTCGGCCTGGTCGAGGACGCGGAGTCGGGCCGACTGGTCCGTCAGCGGCCGGCGAAGATCGAGGTCGCGGCGAAGGAGCTGAGCGAGCAGTCCGGCGTGCCCGAGAGTGACTGCGTCGCCGCCGTCCGCGCCACGCTGGAAGCGGGTTCGCAGGCCCGCCACCCGGTGACCGAACGGCCGCTGTTCGCGTTCCGGCTGCACCAGTTCCTGTCCAAGGGTGACACGGTGCACGTCACCCTGGAGGACAAGTCCTCCCGCCACCTCACCCGCTCCTACCAGCTCGAACAGCCCGGCAGCGGCGGCAAGTTGCTGATGCCGCTGGCGTTCTGCCGGGAGTGCGGCCAGGAGTACCTGACGGTGTGGCGGACCGAGAAGGACGGGGAGGTCCGCTACGAGGCCCGCCGCGACACCTCCGCGACCGGCGGCCGGCAGGGCGACGGGTACCTGTACATCGACCACGAGCGGGAGTGGCCGTCCGACACGCAGTACGCCGTGGACGACCGCCGACTGCCGGAGTCCTGGCTGGAGTTGGACGACAAGGGCCAGGAGGTCGTCAAGCGCGCCTACCGCGACCGCGTCCCGAAGGCCGTCACCGTCGACCCGTACGGCCGGGAGGGCCAAGGTGAGCTGAAGGCCGCGTTCATCCCGTCGCCGTTCCTGTTCTGCCTGCACTGCGGTGTGGCCTACGAGCAGACACGCGGCCGGGACTTCGCCAAGCTGGCCACGCTGGACCAGGAGGGCCGTTCCTCCGCGACCTCGCTGGTCTCGGCGTCGATCGTCCGCTCGCTGAAGTCGGTACCGGACGAAGCCCTCGACGACAGGGCACGCAAACTCCTCACCTTCGTCGACAACCGTCAGGACGCCTCCCTCCAAGCAGGCCACTTCAACGACTTCGTGCAGATCACCCAGCTGCGTGGCGCGCTCTACCGGGCGGCCCTGGACGCGGGTGAGGACGGCCTGCACCACGAGGAGCTGGCCTCGGCGGTGAGCAACGCGCTCGGCGTGTCCCCCGCCGACTACACGGGCGAGTCCGACCTGCCGCCGTCACTCGCCCGCAACGCGGCGCGCACGCTGCGGGACGTGGTCGCCTTCCGCCTGTATCTCGACCTCGAACGCGGCTGGCGCATCACCATGCCCAACCTGGAGCAGACCGGCCTGCTGGAGATCGATTACGAGGACCTGGGCTGGGTCGCCGCCAGGCAGGACCGCTGGGAGGGCACGCACCAGGCGCTGCGGGACGCCGACCCGGCGCTGCGGGCCGAGGTCATGAAGGCGCTGCTGGACGAGATGCGCCGCTCGCTGGCCATCGACGTGTCCTACTTCCGTGACGACACCTTCGACTCCCTCCAGCGCGCGAGCGAGGAGCGGCTGGTCGACCCATGGGTGCTGTCCTCCGCCGACAAACCCCGGGTCGGCACCGCCTACCCGCACCCGTCCCGGCCCGGCATGGACCGTTCGAGCCTGTTCCTGTCGGCGCGCGGCAAGTTCGGCAAGTACCTGCGGCGCACGGACCGCATCTTCCGCGACCTGGACCAGGACGACCTGCAGCTGATCGTCGCGGAGCTGCTGAAGGTCCTCACCAAGGCGGGCCTGGTCAAGGAGGTGGAGGCCGCCCCGCAGCGCGCCGGCCGCTACCGCAGGGCGTCGTCCGCGACCGCGATCGGCTACCGGGTGGCGGCCCAGTCGCTGGTGTGGCGCGCGGGCAAGGGAGAGTCGGGCGCCCACGACCCGCTGACCCGCACGTACCAGAGCGGCGACGGCCCGCGCGTCAACACGTTCTTCCTCAGGCTGTACCGGGAGACCGCCGACGCCCTGTCGGGCCTGTACGCCCGCGAACACACGGCGCAGGTGTCCCCCGAGGACCGCGAGGCGCGTGAAAAGTCCTTCCGTGAGGGCGAGTTGAAGCTGCTGTACTGCTCTCCCACGATGGAGCTGGGCGTCGACATCTCCGAGCTCAACGCGGTGATGATGCGCAATGTGCCGCCCACGCCCGCCAACTACGCCCAGCGTTCGGGCCGCGCGGGCCGCAGCGGCCAGCCCGCCCTGGTCACGACGTACTGCGCGACGGGCAACAGCCACGACCAGTACTACTTCCGCCGCTCCGAGCGGATGGTGGCGGGCGCGGTGGCCCCGCCGCGCCTGGACCTCGCCAACGAGGACCTGGTCCTCTCCCACCTCCAGGGCATCTGGATCGCCGAGGCCGGGCTGCGCCTGGGCCGATCCATCCCCGAGGTGCTCGACGTGTCGTACCCGGACACCGGCGACCGCCCGGACCCGGCCCTGCACCTGCTGCCGGACATCCGGGACGCGGCGCACGACGACGGCGCCCAGCGGCGCACGGTCGACGCGGCACTGCGCGTCCTCGGCCCGCTGTTCAGGGACTTCGCGGACACCACGTGGTGGCACGACGACTGGATCGACGACAAGGTCCGGACCGTCGCCGAGCGCTTCGACCGCGCCTTCGACCGCTGGCGCAGCCTGTTCCGCTCCGCCCTGGACGACCAGTACGTCCAGAACAAGCGGCGTCTCGACTACAGCCTCACCGAGGGCGACCGCAACCGTGCCAACGCCCGCCGCCGCGAGGCGGAGACGCAGCTGAACCTGCTGATGAACGAGAGCGTCGACAGCAAGTCGGTCCTCTCCGACTTCAACCCCTACCGCTACCTGGCCTCCGAGGGCTTCCTGCCCGGCTACAGCTTCCCGCGCCTGCCGCTCGCCGCGTACATCCCGACGATCGGCCGCCGCCGCGGCGACGGCGACTACCTCCAGCGCCCCCGCTTCCTCGCCATCCGCGAGTTCGGCCCCGGCGCGCTGATCTACCACGAGGGCGCCCGCTACCAGGTCACCCGCATCCAGCTGCCGCCGGACTCCTCCGGCGAGCTCACCACCGGTGAGGCGCGGCGCTGCGCGAACTGCGGCTACCACCACGACCCGAAGGAGCGCGAGGACCGCTGCGGCTTCTGCGACGAGACGCTCGGGGCGGCGACGTACGGCCTGCTGCACCTGCACACCGTGTACACCACGCGCCGGGAGCGGATCTCCTCGGACGAGGAGGAGCGGCGCCGGGCCGGCTTCCGGCTTCAGACCTCGTACCGCTTCCACGACCACGGAACCCGCAAGGGCCGCCGCAACGCCACGGTCACGGACTCGTCGGGCGAGCGGCTCGCCGAGATCGCCTACGGCGACTCCGCGACGATCCGCGTCACCAACACGGGCCGGGTACGGGCCCGCGCGGACGAGCCGCCGGGCTACTGGCTGGACCTGGCCGACGGCCGCTGGATGAACGACAAGGACGCGGCCGAGGCGTCCGGCGACTCCACCGAACTCCCGCTGGCGGACGCGGACGGCACCGAGCGGCGTCGCAGGAAGCGGGTCATCCCGTACGTGGAGGACCGGCGCAACATCCTCGTCGTCACCCTCGACGAGGCGCTGCCCGAGCCGATCGCGCTGACGCTGATGTACGCCCTGGAGCGGGGCATCGAGGCCGCGTTCGAGCTGGAGGACGCCGAGCTGGCGGGCGAGTTGCTGCCGCCGGACGACGGCCCGCGGCGCCGCATCCTCTTCATGGAGGCGGCGGAGGGCGGCGCGGGTGTGCTGCGCCGTCTCCAGGCGGAAGGGGACGCGCTCGCCAGGGCGGCCCGACGCGCGCTGGAGATCTGCCACTTCTCCGCGGACGGCGAGGACGAGGGCGACGAGAGACACCGCCCGGGCCGCGCCTGCGCCCTCGGCTGCTACGACTGCCTCCTCACGTACGGCAACCAGCTCGACCACGCCCGGATCAACCGGCACACGGTGGCCGGCCTGCTGGTGCGGTTCGCTTCGGCGTCGGCGCGGGGCGAGGCGCGCGGTGAGTCGCGGTCGGAGCAGTACCGGCGGCTGCTCGACCGGTCCGGGACGAGCCCGGTGGAGGAATCCGCGGCGGAACTGGCCGCGCGGGGCGACTTCCTCGGGTGGGCGAAGGCGCGGGGCCTGCGTCTGCCGGACGGGACGAGCGTGCCGCTGGCCGAGGCGAACGCCGTCCCCGACTTCGTGTACCGGCTGCCGGGCGCGAAGGTCGCCGTGTTCGTCGACTCCCCCGGCACGGCAGCGGACACCACTCGGGACGCCGCGGCCGAGGAGCGGCTGTACGACGCCAACTGGGACGTGGTCCGCTTCCCGCACGGCGCCGACTGGGACGCCATCGCCGCCGCCCACACCCGCTACTTCGGCTCCCCGGCCACGAACTGACCTTCCACCCTGAGGATTTGACGATCGCTATGGCATTCACGTTCTCCACCGGATCCCTGGTGAAGGCCCGTGGCCGCGAGTGGGTGGTGCTCCCCGAGAGCGAGCCGGACCTGCTCGTCCTGCGCCCGCTGGGCGGCTCGGACGACGACATCGCGGCGGTGTTCCCGTTCGAGCCCGTCGAGGAGGCGCGTTTCGCGCCACCGGAGCCGACGGACCTCGGCGACCAGCGGGCGGCGGGCCTGCTGCGCACGGCCCTGCGGGTGGGGTTCCGCTCGGGCGCGGGCCCGTTCCGCTCGCTCGCGGGCATCGCGGTGGAACCGCGCGCGTACCAGCTCGTGCCGCTCCTGATGGCCCTGCGCCAGAAGACGGTCCGCATGCTGATCTCTGACGACGTCGGTATCGGCAAGACCATCGAGGCGGGCCTGATCGCGAGCGAGCTGCTCGCTCAGGGCGAGGCGACGGGGCTCGCGGTGCTGTGCTCCCCGGCGCTGGCGGAGCAGTGGCAGCAGGAGCTGCGCGGGAAGTTCGGCATCGACGCGGAGCTGGTGCTGGCGTCGACGGTGTCCCGTCTGGAGCGGGGCCTGGACCTGGGCCAGTCGCTGTTCGACAGGTACCCGAACGTGATCGTCTCCACGGACTTCATCAAGTCCCCGCGCCACCGCGACGACTTCGTGCGTCACTGCCCCGACCTGGTGATCGTCGACGAGGCGCACACGTGCGTGACCGCCGACGACACCTCCGCGAGCGCGCAGAGCCAGCTGCGCCACGAGTTGCTGCGCCGGGTGGCGAAGGACACCGACCGGCATCTGCTGCTGGTGACGGCGACCCCGCACAGCGGCAAGGAGTCGGCCTTCCGCAACCTGCTCGGGCTGGTCAGGCCGGAGCTGGCGCATGTGGACCTGGAGTCGGAGGCGGGCAGGAAGCTGCTCGCCCAGCACTTCGTGGCCCGCAAGCGGGCGGACGTACGGCAGTACCTCACGAAGGAGGACGGCCTGGCGGACGACTCGCTCGCGGAGCGGACCGCGTTCCCGTCGGACCGCTATTTCAAGGACGAGACGTACAAGCTGTCCCCGGAGTACCGGGCCCTGCTGGACGAGGCGATCGCGTACGCGAGTGAACGGGTCGACGAGGCGGGTGGCCGGGGCAGGCGGGAGGCCCGGATCGCCTGGTGGTCGGCGATCGCGCTGCTGCGGTCGCTGGTGTCGTCGCCGCGGGCGGCCGCGCAGACCCTGACGACGCGTTCGGCGGCGGCGATCGCCGCGTCGGCCGAGGAGGCCGACAAGCTGGGTGCCCCGCTGAACAGCGACGCGGCGGACAGCGACGCGCTGGAGGGCATGGACGTGGCGCCGGGAGCGCAGACGGACGACGGACCCGTCAAGTCCCGCCTGGCCGAACTGGCCGAGCTGGCCGCGCGGTTGGAGGGGCCGGAGAAGGATCTCAAGCTGAAGGCGCTGATCAGGCACCTGAGGGCGCTGCTGGCCGACGGCTACCACCCGATCGTCTTCTGCCGCTACATCCCGACGGCGAAGTACCTGGCCGAGCAACTGGAGAACGACCCGGAGAAGAAGAAGCGCGGCCCGCTCGGCGCCAGGACGGTCGTCAAGGCGGTCACCGGCGAGCTGTCCCCGCAGCAGCGCGTCGAGCGGATCGAGGCACTGGCGGCGGAGGCCGGCGAGGACGCGGCGGCTCGCAGGGTCCTGATCGCCACGGACTGCCTCTCCGAGGGCGTCAACCTCCAGCACCACTTCGACGCGGTCGTCCACTACGACCTCGCCTGGAATCCCACCCGCCACGACCAGCGCGAGGGCCGCGTCGACCGCTACGGCCAGCGCCGCGACGAGGTCCGGGTCATCACCCTGTACGGCGACGACAACGGCATCGACGGCAAGGTCCTGGAAGTGCTCATCAAGAAGCACCGTCAGATCAAGAAGGACCTGGGCATCTCCGTGTCCGTGCCGGACGAGCTGTCGACCGGCGTGACGGACGCGATCGTGGAGTGGCTGCTGATGCGCGGCCGGGAGAACGAGGACGCCCTGTTCGGCGCGGACGCCTTCAAGGTCAGCAAGGCGAAGCTGGACAGCGACTGGAACTCGGCGGCCGAGCGGGAGCGCACCTCCCGCTCCCGGTTCGCGCAGCGCTCGATCCATCCGCAGGAGGTGGCCCGCGAGGTCGCCTCGATCCGTCAGGCGCTGGGCGGCGCGGGCGAGATCAGGACGTTCGTACGGGAGTCGTTGGGCGCGCTGGGAGCGGTGCTGCGCGGCGACGGCGACGACTTCACCGCCCAGGTCGGCGGCGCTCCGGCGGGTCTGCGGGACGCCCTCGCGCCGGCCGTGGGCGCGGAGCTGATCGAGAAGGACCGCCCGATCCCGTTCCGGAGCGATCCGGCGGTGGCGCGCGGCGAGGCGGCGCTGGTCCGTACGGACCCGGTGGTGGGCGCGCTGGCGTCCCACGTCCTGAACGCGGCCCTGGACACCCGGGCGGAGGGCACACGCCCGGCACGCCGCTGCGGGGTGATCACGACGGACGCGGTGCGGACGAGGACGACGTTGCTGTTGGTCCGGTACCGCTTCCACCTCACGCTGCCCTCCCGGAGCGGGGAGCGGCAGCTGGTGGCCGAGGACGCGCGGCTGCTGGCGTTCGAGGGAGCGCCGAGGAACGCGGTGTGGCTGCCGTCGGAGCGTGCGGTCGAGCTGCTGCACGCCACGGCGGCGGAGAACACCGACCCGCACTTCGGGGAGCGCACGATGACGCGCATCCTCGGTCAACTGCCGGATGTGCACGGCCCCTTGGAGGCGTACGGCGAGGAGCTCGCCGTCGAGCTGGACGCGGCCCACCGCCGCGTGCGGGCTGCCTCCGGCGAGATCGTCCGGGGTCTGTCGGTCACGGCCCAGAAGCCGGCCGACATCCTCGGCACCTACGTCTACCTGCCCGCCACCGCCTCCGTCGCCTCCGTCGCAACTGTCCCCGCTGGAGCGTCCGCCTGATGTCCGCCACCACCCGCACCCAGGTGTTCACCGCCGTCCACACCGTCGGGGCGCTGCTGCCGGCCGACATGCTGCTGAGGATCTCCGAGGGCAAGGACGTTCCCGGCTCCAGGCCCGCCGACTACGGCCTGCCGTCGTCGCGTTCGGTGCGGGACGAGGCGGAGCGGAGCTGGGAGTACCTCAAGCCGCTGTGGCGCGAGCTGCGCGAACGGCTGCCGGAGGACCGCCGGACGGGCGTCCCGGCAACCGACTCCACCGGTCTGGCGGAGAGCGACTGGCTGACCCCGCTCTGGCGGGAGCTCGGCTTCGGCCGGCTGACGCGGATCGACGCGGCGGGCATCACGGCGGACTCCGAAGCGGAGAAGAGGTTCCCGGTCTCCCATCGCTGGCAACACGCCCTGATCCACCAGACGGCCTGGAACCGCGACCTCGACAAGCGGCCGGGGGGCGCGGGCGCGGTGCCGCCGCAGTCGATGCTCCAGGAGTGCCTGAACCGCACCGAAGCCCACCTGTGGGGCCTGCTCACCAACGGCCGCCGGCTGCGCCTGCTGCGCGACTCCAACGCGCTCGCCACGGCGTCGTACGTCGAGTTCGACCTCGAATCGATCTTCGACGGCGAGCTGTTCAGCGAGTTCGTGCTCCTGTACCGGCTGCTGCACGCCTCGCGGTTCGAGGTGTCGGAGGGTCCGGCGCCGTCGTCCTGCTGGCTGGAGAAGTGGCGTACGGAGGCCATCGCCTCGGGCACGCGCGCCCTGGACCAGCTCCGCAAGGGCGTGCAGGAGGCGATCACCGCGCTGGGCACCGGCTTCCTGCGGCACCCGCAGAACACGGCCCTGCGGGAGAACGTCCGTCCGAAGGCCCTCCAGGCGGCTCTGCTGCGCCTCGTCTACCGACTGCTGTTCGTCTTCGTCGCCGAGGACCGTGACGCACTGCTGTCACCCGATGCGGACGCGATCGCGCGCCGGCGGTACCGGACGTACTTCTCGTCGGCCCGCCTGCGCGCCCACGCCAGGAACCGGCGGGGCACGGCGCACGGCGACCTGTACGAGGCGCTGCGGATCGTCCTCACGGGACTCGGTGACGAGAAGGGCCGCCCGGAGCTGGGGCTTCCCGGCCTCGGCGGCCTGTTCGACGACACCGAGGCGGACGCGCCGCTGCGCGACCTGAAGCTCTCCAACGAGGCCCTGCTGACGGCCGTACGGCACCTGTCCCAGGTCCGGGACGGCAGCTCGGGGCGCCGGCGGGCGGTGGACTACCGGCATCTCGACGCGGAGGAGCTGGGGTCGGTCTACGAGTCCCTGCTGGAGCTGGAGCCCAAGTACAGCGCCGCCGACCGCGCGTTCGCGCTCGTCGAGGTCGTCGGCAACACCCGTAAGACGACGGGCAGTTACTACACGCCGTCCTCGCTCATCGAGTGCCTGCTGAACTCCACGCTGGACCCGGTGATCGAGGACGCGGTCAAGCGTGGCCAGGACGCGGCTGCGCGGTCCGGGGCGACCGACCCGGCGGACGCGATCGTGAACGAGCTGCTGTCGCTGACGGTGTGCGACCCGGCATGCGGTTCCGGGCACTTCCTGGTGGCGGCGGCACGTCGTATCGCCAAGCGGGTCGCGGCGGTCCGGGAGCGCAATCCGGAGCCCACGCTGGACGCGGTGCGCCACGCGCTGCACGAGGTCGTCTCCCGCTGCGTCTACGGTGTCGACCTCAACCGCATGGCCGTGGACCTGGCCAAGGTGTCCCTGTGGCTGGAGGCGCTGGAGCCGGGCAAGCCGCTGAGCTTCCTGGACGCGCACGTCAAGCACGGCAACGCGCTCATCGGAGCCACGCCGGCACTGCTGGGCGACGGGGTACCTGACGCCGCGTTGAAGCCGATCGAGGGCGACGACAAGAAGTTCGCGAAAGCGCTTGAGAAGCAGAACAGGGCCGAACGCCTAGGGCAGAGCGGCCTGTTCGACCTGGGCGGGGAGGCGAAGGTGGCCAACACCGCCTTCGCGTCCGGCCTGCGGCGCATCACGGGTGCTTCCTCCGACACCCTGGCCGACGTACGTCGGCAGGAGGCGGCATACCGGGACTGGGCCGAGTCGGCCGAGTACGTACGCGCCCTGCACGTGGCCGACGCCTGGTGTGCGGCGTTCGTGTGGCACAAGACGGCCGACGCGCCACCCGCCGTCACCGACGAGGTCTTCCGCGCCCTCCAGGACCCGGCGGGCGACGCCGCGCCACGCTCGACCCACGACGAGGTCGTGCGGCTGCGGGACCGGTACCGGTTCTTCCACTGGCACCTGGAGTTCCCGGAGGTGTTCTCCGTCCCGGAGCCGGGCGCGCCGGCCTCCGGAGTCGACGACGCCACCGGGTGGGCCGGTGGGTTCGACTGCGTGGTGGGGAACCCGCCGTGGGAGCGTATAAAGCTGCAGGAGCAGGAGTTCTTCGCACAGCGCGACACGGCGATCGCGACGGCGACGACCGCGGCCGCTCGCAAGAAGCTGATCGCCGAGCTCAAGGAGGATCCGAGCGGGCAGGAACTGTACGCCGAGTTCGAGGCGGTCAAGCGCAAGGCGGAGGGTGAGAGCCATTTCCTGCGCAACGGTGGCCGCTACCCGCTGACGGGTCGCGGTGACATCAACACGTACGCGGTGTTCTCCGAGACCGACCGACTGCTGACGGGCCCGCGCGGCCGCATGGGTGTCATCGTGCCGACGGGTGTCGCCACGGATGCGACGACGCAGTTCTTCTTCAGGGAGCTGGTGCACACGGGAGCGTTGGCGGCGCTGTACGACTTCGAGAACGCCGCGCCCCTCTTCCCGGGTGTGCACCGCTCGTTCAAGTTCAGCATCCTGTCCGTCGCGGGCCGCTCTCTGCGCGAACCAGCCGCGCGCTTCGCCTTCTTCCTGCACGACCCGTCCGAACTGGACGACGCGGACAAGGCTTTCCGGCTCACCCCGGAGGAAATCACCCTCCTCAACCCCAACACGGGCACCTGCCCGGTGTTCCGCTCGCGCCGTGACGCGGAGATCACCCTGGGGATCTACCGCCGCGTCCCCGTTCTGATCAAGGAGGGTGAGACGGGCGGAAACCCGTGGGGCGTGTCGTTCATGACGATGTTCCACATGTCCAACGACTCCCACCTCTTCCGCTCCCGGGAGGAACTGGAAGCCGCTGGCTGGCAGTTGACGGGCAACGTCTTCACCAAGGGTGCGGACAGGATGCTGCCGCTGTACGAGGCGAAGATGCTGCACCACTATGACCACCGCTGGGCCACCTATGGGCCGGACGGCACCACACGGGACTTCTCACCGGGGGAGAAACAGGACGCGGCGGCGGTGGCGCTGCCCCGTTACTGGGTGGACGAACGGGAAGTGGGCACGAAGTTGGCTGCCAAGGGCTGGAAGCGCGACTGGCTGCTCGGCTGGCGTGACATCTGCCGGGCCACCGATGAGCGCACGGCGATCGTCGGACTGTTCCCCCGGGCGGCGGTGGGCAACAACCTTCCGGTCTCCGCTCTCGCCGCGGTGGACGCGGTCCACGCGGCGAGCCTCGCGGCGCTGGCCTCTGCCTTGGTCTTCGACTTCACCACACGGCTGAAGGTGGGCGGCACTCACCTGAACTTCTTCATCACCCAGCAGCTTCCGGTGCTGAGCCCCAAGCAGCTGACAGCCCATGCCGACTTCATCGCGCCCCGCGTTCTCGAACTCTCCTACACCGCTGCCGACATGCGCCCCTTGGCCACGGACCTCGGTGACACCGGCGGCCCTTTCCGCTGGGACGAGACCCGCCGCAAGCACATCCGCGCCGAACTCGACGCCCTCTTCTTCCACCTCTACGGAGTGTCCCGCGACGACGTCGATCACATCCTCGGCACCTTCCCCATCATCCGCCGCAAGGACGGGGCCAAGTACGGCACGTACCGCACCAAGGAGCTGATCCTGGCCGAGTACGACCGCATGGCCGCCGCCCGCCTCTCTCCGGTGAACCCCCTCGTCGAAGGCGACACCTACGTCTCCACCCTCGTCCCGCCCCCGGGCCACGGCCCCCGTCACCCCGCCTGACAGCCGATCGCGCGCCGGGGTCCTCGCCCTCACCGCCGCCGACCGGTCCGGCCCTCACGCGTCCGGCCCTCACGCCTCCGGCGAGAGCGCACCGTTTCCGAGGCCGTCCCGGGCCAGGGAAGCCGCCCGTCCGCTCAGCTCCGCCACGCGCCGGGCCCGTTCCTCGAACTCCTGGAGCGCGCGGAACGCGGCGCCGTACCGACGCTGCTCGGCGATGTCCATCTGGGGGACACGGGCGCCCCTGGCGTCGAGTCGGAAGGAGCCACTGGCCGTCGTCGAGCGCCGGGTGTTCGCCGTGCCGCGCAGGAATCCCCGGAGGAAATCGGTGTCCAGTTGGTCACTGACGGAGACCGGCTCGGGATCCCCGTATGCCACCAGTCCGGCGCGGGCGAGGTCGGCGACGCTGATGGAGGCTCCCTCCAGTGCGCCGGGGCCGTCACCCGCGCTGAGCGCCGGCAGCAGCTCGGCCAGGTGGCGCACGTGGTGGGCCAGTTCCCTGCGCACCTCCAGGTATTCGGTCGCGTAGTCGCGGTGGGACTCCTCGACATGGCGTCCGGGAGTGAGATCGACCGTGTCGTCGAGCAGGTCGATCAGCGGCACGTCCGCCACTTGATGGGGCTCGGGGTCGAGGCGGCCGTCCGGCTCGTTCGCCGTCAGGTCGACCATGCGGACGCTCGTCGCGGCATCACCCGCAGCGGGCGGCCGGCGCAGCCGCCACAGGTGCACGGGGAGGGCGTGGGAGGCCGCGGATCCGGGCGGAAGGGCGATGACCTGGGTGAGGATCCCGCGTCGTACGAGCTCGGCCCGGATACGGCGGCCGGCCTTGCGGTAGGCGACGGAGGCGGGCATCACCATCACCACGGCGCCGCCCGGCGCGGTGTGCGCGTAGGCGTGCTGCAGCCAGGCGAGTTCACCTTCCGCACGCGACGGTGTGCCCAGTTCCCATCGGGGGTCGAGGAGGAGTTCGTCACGCCCCCAGTCCGGGTCGGCGACGGGAGGGTCACAGACCACGAGATCGGCCCGGAGATCCGCCCAGCGATCGTCCCGCAGGGAGTCCGCGTGCGCGATGTCGACGCCGCCGCGCCCGGTGAGATCGGCACGCGACTGCGCGAAGCGAGCGCTACGACCGTCGGCTTCCTGACCGCAGCGTCGTGGGCCGTGGTCGGGTCCCATGGCCAGCAGAAGGCTGCCGATACCGCAGGCCGGGTCGAACACGGTCGCGTCGGCCGCCACCTCACCGGCGAAGTGCCGCACCGCGCGCACGATGCGCGGTGCGGTGACCTGGTCCGATCCGGCCCGGCGAACGGAGTCGGTGAAGCGATCGGCGAGGGCGTCGACCACGTCCTGCGCGGAACCGCTCTCCGCCAGGCCCCTTGCCAGTCCGGCCACATCCGACGGCAGGGTGTCCGGAGCCGCAGGTCCGCCGCCCGCCAGGAACTGGGCGAGATCGGCGAGTCCACCGATCATCTCGTCGCCGTAGGCCCCGCGCAGCGCCTGCCACAGCCGCACCTCCTGCGAGACGTCCTGCCCCTTGCGCTGCTTGTCGAGCCAGGCCTGCACCTCGGCCAGCCGGAACAGCGGACTGTTCGCCCCGCCGCCCGCGGCCGCGGGGAAGTCGTCGTACCGCCGCCTCCAGTTGGAGACAGCGGCACGCGTGACGCCCGCGAGCCGAGCGATCTCGGAGCCGGTGACCAGCGGTCCGCCGGCTGGTGGGGCCGCCTCGTCTGCCATGCGGGCAACCGTACACGGGGTCCGCGACCGACCCTCGATGGTGTACGGCGTTGACAATGTACACACGCCGCATTCATTGAAAGTCGTACGAACGTGTACACCCTCGTGGTGCCCGCACCTCCCGCGGGCGGCCCCACCCGTTACCGCGACACCGCGGTGACCGGCGCCGGCGCGTACCCGGTCGGCCTGGCCGTGAACGTGCCACGCCCCTGCGTCCGGCTGCGCAGCCGGGTCGCGTAGCCGAACAGCTCGGCCAGCGGCACGGTCGCCGTCACGATCGACGCGCCCGCCCGCGTGGCCGAGCCCGTCACCCGGCCCCGCCGTGCCGCGAGGTCGCCGAGGACCGCGCCGACCGCGTCCTCGGCCACGGTGACCGTGACCTCGACGACCGGCTCCAGGAGGACCATCGCGCAGGTGCGCAGGGCCTCGCGGAGGCCGAGTCGGCCGGCCGTGCGGAAGGCCGTGTCGGAGGAGTCCTTCACATGGGTCGCCCCGTCGGTGAGGGTGACGCGCAGCCCCGTCACCGGGTGACCGCCGATCGGCCCCTCGGCGAGGGCGTCCCGGCAGCCGGCCTCCACGGCACGGACGTACTCCTGCGGCACCCGACCGCCGACGACGGCCGAGCGGAACTCGAAGCCGGCGGATGCCTGGTCGGCGTCCAGCCCGTCCTGACCGTCCCGGCGTTCCAGCGGCTCCACGTCGAGGACGACATGCGCGAACTGCCCTGCCCCGCCGTCCTGTTTGACGTGCCGGAAGACGAAGCCGGTCACCCCGCGGCCGACCGTCTCCCGGTAGGAGACCCGGGGGCGGCCGACGTTGACGTCCAGTCCGACGTCCCGCCGGATCTTCTCCACCGCGACCTCCAGATGCAGTTCGCCCATGCCGGACAGCACCGTCTGCCCGGTCTCGGCGTCGGTCCGCACGGCCAGCGACGGGTCCTCCTCGGCCAGCCGTGCCAGCGCCGAGGCCAGCCGGTCGGTGTCGGCGGACCTGCGTGCCTCGACCGCCACGGACACCACCGGGTCGGCCACACCGGGCGGTTCGAGGACGAGCGGGGCGTGCGGTGCGCAGAGGGTGGCCCCGGGGCGCGCCGACTTCAGGCCGACCACGGCCACGATGTCCCCGGCGACCGCCCGGTCCACCTGGGCGTGACGGTCGGCCTGCACGCGCAGGATCCGCCCGATCCGCTCGCCGCGCCGCGCCCCCGCGTCGAGCACGGTGTCTCCCTTCTCGATCGTTCCCGCGTACACGCGCAGGAACGTCAGCCGCCCGGTCCGCGTCGCGGTCACCTTGAACGCCAGCGCCGCGAACGGTGCCGACGGGTCGGCCGGCCGCTCCTCGTCGACGCCGTCGCGCAGGCCACGCACGGCCGGCACGTCGAGCGGGGAGGGCAGGTACGCCACGACCGCGTCGAGCAGCGGCTCGATCCCGCGGTTGCGGTAGGCCGAGCCGCACAGCACGACCACGCCTTCGCCGCTGCCGGTCAGGTCGCGCAGGGCGGTGACGAGGGTGTCCGGCGAGAGCGCCGACCGGGCGCAGAATTCCTCCAGCGCGCCGGCATGCAGTTCGGCCACCGACTCCTCCAGGAGCCGCCGACGCCGCTGGGCCTCCTCCCGCAACTCCTGCGGAACCGGCTGTTCCACGACCGTGTCGGCACCGTCCGGCCACACCAGCGCCCGCATCCGTACGAGGTCCACGACACCGCGGAACGCGTCCTGCGCGCCGATGGGCAACTGCACGACCAGCGGCGCCAGGTGCAGCCGTTCCCGGATGGAGGCGACCGCCGTGTCGAGGTCGGCTCCCGCGCGGTCCAGCTTGTTGACGAAGGCGATCCTCGGCACGCCGTGCCGGTCGGCCTGCCGCCACACCGACTCGCTCTGCGGCTCGACCCCCGCGACGGCGTCGAACACGGCGACCGCGCCGTCGAGGACGCGCAGCGCACGCTCCACCTCGTCGGCGAAGTCGACGTGCCCGGGGGTGTCGATGAGGTTGATCCGGTGCCCGTCCCAGGCACAGCTCACCGCCGCCGCGAAGATGGTGATGCCGCGATCGCGCTCCTGTGGGTCGAAGTCGGTGACGGTGGTGCCGTCATGGACCTCGCCGCGCTTGTGCGTGGTGCCGGTGGCGTACAGGATCCGCTCGGTGACGGTGGTCTTGCCGGCGTCGACGTGGGCGAGGATGCCGAGGTTGCGGACGACGGCGAGGGGGTTGAGGTTGGTGCGCACGGCCCTTGGCCTTTCGGATGTTCCGGAAACGGAAAGGGGTCAGCGCGATTCCCGGACGGTGCTTCGGCGCACGCGAGCATGATCTGACCGCACGTCAGATCGACGTAGGGTCAGGCAGGTTGACGTACTCGGGCGCTCTCAGGTGTTCGTCACGGGCGTCCGGTGCCGGCCGCGCAGCGGGCACCGGGCGGACGAGGACACGAGGATCACCTCGTACCGGCACAGGGAGACGACGGCTGCGGTGCGGTCACGCACGGCCCGGCTCCCCTCGACTCGTCACGACGACGCGCCGCCGATCGGTGGGCGGCGCGTGGTGGATGCCGCGAGTGTAGGGAGCGGGGCAGGGTCGGAGCACGCGATTTTCCCGGCCGGTGCGGTCGGGCGCGCTTCGTCGGAGACTCGGGATCACCGGCCGTCCCCGGCGCGGAACGCGGAGGGCGCCGCCCCGTCCGCACGCCGCGGGGCGTGTGATTCGTCCAGGCGGGTCGTGCGAATCTCATGGGCTCGCGGTGACAGACGATCGATGTCCACACCTCCCTGCTCTGCCATGGTGAGAGGAGAAAGGCGCAGGCCAGGCGGCCGCAGCAGCAGGGCCCGCCCGTCCCCGCCACCCGCTCCGCCGCGCGCGAGGCACCGCTGAGAGGGACAGCGAGCCCTACTGGAGGCTTTCCGTGGACAAGCGGTACGAGGTGTACTGCCTCACCCACCCACGTTTCTACGACACGCCGACCCACGGCCGTACACGCGGCCGCTTCCGTCAGACGTCGCGCCCGGCCCCCGCGTCATGGACGCGCGAGGAACTCGGCGACTGGGTGGTCTGGCGTCCCGTCGGCGCGGCCTTCCCCCCGCAGGGCTGGAAGATCCACGTATCGGCGTGCCTGGACAACGCGCAGGAGGTCCTGGACGCGGTGTGGGACCACTGCGTCCCGCGCCGTATCGCCTTCAAGTTCCTCCCGGACAAGGAGACCCTGTTCCTCGCCAACGCCAAGTACGCGCACCGCGGCTCCAGCGGGAAGTTCGTGACCGTCTACCCCGTCGACGAGGCCCAGTGCGAGCGTGTCCTCACCGAGCTCGGCACCGCCCTCGACGGCCGGCAGGGGCCGTACATTCTCAGCGATCTGCGCTGGGGCACCGGTCCGCTGTACGTCAGGTACGGCGCCTTCGCCGACCGGTACTGCGTCTCGGCCGACGGTGTGCTGGAACAGGCCGTGGAGGATCCCTCCGGACGTCTGGTCCCCGATGTACGCGGCCCCACCTTCCAGGTACCGGAGTGGGTACGGCTGCCCGGGTTCCTCGAACCGCATCTCGCCGAGAGCCGGCGCACCACCGTGGCGGACCTGCCCTACCGGTTCGAGCGTGCGCTGCACTTCTCCAACGGCGGTGGACTGTACGCCGGGATCGACACGCGCACCCAACAGCGAGTCGTCCTGAAGGAGGCCCGGCCGCACGCGGGACTCACCGCCGACGGCGCGGACGCCGTCACACGGCTGGAGCGCGAGCGGGCGGCCCTGGAACGGCTGCGCGGCCTGCCCTGCGTACCCGAACTGCACGATCACTTCGAGGTGGGCGGGCACCACTTCCTCGTCGAGGAGTTCGTCGAGGGAAGGCCCTTGCACGAGGTGTTCGTCGAACGCTTCCCGCCGGCCTCCCTGGACGCCGGCCCGGCGGCCTTCGCCGACTACACCTCCTGGGCCCTGGACGTGCACCGGCAGGTGGAGGAAGCGGTCGCCGCCGTCCATGAGCGGGGCATCGTCATCGGCGACGTGCACACGTACAACGTGCTGCTCCGCCCCGACGGCAGGGTGGTGCTGATCGACTTCGAGGGCGCCTCGGACGTGGCGCGGGCGCGGCACCAGGTCCTCGCGGCGCCGGGCTTCCTCGCGCCCACCGGGGCCACCGGCTTCGACATCGACCGGTACGCGCTGGCCTGTCTGCGGATCTTCCTCTTCATGCCGCTGACCGGCCTGATCGAACTGGACGGCGGCAAGGCGGGGCAACTCGCCAGGGAGGCCGCCCGGCTGTTCCCGGTGCCCCGTCAGTTCCTCGACGAGGCCGTCCGTACGCTCACCGGCGACGGCGGGACGGCCGCCGGGGCGGAGGACGGGCCCCGCCTCCAGCCGGACCGCGCCGGCTGGCTGCGCGCCCGCAACTCGATGGCCGACGCCATCCGGGCCACCGCCACACCCGAGCGCGACGACCGGCTGTTCCCGGGCGACATCGAGCAGTTCACGGTCCCGGGCGGCGGCCTCGACGTGGCCCACGGCGCGGCGGGCGTGCTGTACGCGCTGGAGGTGACCGGCGCCGGACGCCGTCCCGACCATGAGGACTGGCTGGTCCGGCACGCGCTGCACCCGGAACCCGGCACCCACCTCGGCTTCTACGACGGGCTGCACGGCGTCGCCTACGTCCTGGAGCACCTCGGGCACCACGAGGAGGCCGTCAAGATCCTCGACATGTGCCTGGGCGAACGCTGGGAGGCCCTGGCCCTGGACCTCAGGGGCGGCCTGTCCGGCATCGGGCTCAACCTGCTGCACTTCGCGACGGCGAGCGGCGACGCGGCCTGCCGTGACGCGGCCCGGCGAGTGGCGGAAGCGGTCGCCGACCGCCTCGGCCCGGCCGACGGCGTGCCGGAGACCAGTGGCGGCGCGCACCCGAGAGCGGGGCTGGTGTACGGCTCGTCCGGTCCCGCACTGCTGTTCCTGCGCCTGTACGAGCACAGCGGCGACCCCGCTCTCCTCGACCTGGCCGCCACCGCGCTCCGTCAGGACCTGCGCCGCTGCCTCGTGCGCCCGGACGGGTCGATGGAGGTGAACGAGGGCTGGCGCACCCTGCCCTATCTCGCCGACGGCAGCGTCGGGATCGGCATGGTCCTCGACGAGTACCTCGCCCACCGCCCGGACGAGCAGTTCGCCACCGCCGCCGAGGCGATCCGCAGGGCCGCGCGGGCGCCCTTCTACATCGAGCCCGGCCTCTTCGACGGCACGGCCGGCATGATCCTCCACCTCAGCCGCGATCACGAGCCCGGCACGGCAGCCGCGCGCGACCCCGTGATCGCGGACCACGTGCGACACCTGGAGCGCCACGCCTGCCTGCTCGACGGCCGACTCGCCTTCCCCGGCGAGCAGTTGCTGCGGCTGTCCATGGACCTGGCCACCGGCACCGCGGGCGTCCTGCTGGCCCTCGGCGCCGCCCTGCACTCCCGGCCCACGGGACTGCCGTTCCTGACACCGGGCTCGCCCGCTCATGACCTCCCCGTCCCCGTGCGAGTGCGAGAGAGGAGGTGAACCCGCATGTCGCTCCTCGAACTGCAGGGTCTGACCATCGAGTCCGAGGCCGGTTACCGCCCGCCGCCAGGAAGCCGGGCAAGCAGGGGTTGTGCCAGCATCCTCAGCCTGCTCTGCGGCGGTGTCAGCCTCTGACTGACCGCCACGGCGGGGGCACCGCGCGCGCCCCCGCCCCTTCGCCGGTACGGAAAACGACGACGGGAGCCGCCGGTGGACCGACGCGCAGCGGACCGTCTGCTGCTTGCGGCTGTCCGGCGAGGCGGTGCGTGGGGCGGCGTCCAGGCCACCGCGTCCCTGCTGCTGGCAGGGGCCTACGTTCTCCTGCCCGCCGTCATGGGCCGCACGGTCGACGCCATGCTGGTGCGCGGGGACACGGCGCTGTGGCTCACCCTGACCGCCGTCACCGTCGCGCTGCTGGTGGTGTGTGACGCCGCGGACGACTGCGCGGGCGCCGTGGCCAACGCCCACTCGACGGCATGGCTACGGCACACCCTGCTCGGCCATGTCCTCGACCTGGGCGCTGCCGCCGCCCGCCGTCATCCCCCCGGCGACCTGGTGGCCCGCCTGGTGGGCAACACCGCCCGGGCCGGCAGCGCCCCGGCCGGACTGGTGTGGGCGGTGACCGATCTGATCCCCCCGGTCGGGGCCGTGGTGGCCCTGGCCCTCATCGACCCCTGGCTGTGCCTCACCTTCGTGGCCGGGCTGCCGCTGATCGTCCTCGTGGTCCGCGCCTTCGTCCGCGATGTCTCCGACCTCAACGACCGGTACTTCGCCGTGCAGGGCCGCATCGCCTCCCGCCTCGTCGACGCCCTCACCGGCATCCGCACCATCACGGCCGCCGGGACCACGGCCCGCGAGGCCGCGCGGGTACTGGAGCCGCTGCCCGAACTCCACCGCCACGGCCTGGGCATGTGGCACGCGTACGCCCGGGTCTCCGCACGGGACGCGGCGATCGTCCCCCTGCTGGAGGTCGCCGTGCTGGCGGTGGCCGGGCTGGAACTCGCGCGTGGCCGCATCACACCGGGTCAGATGCTCGCGGCGAGCGGGTACGTGCTCCTGGCCACCGGCGTGAGTTCGCTGGTGGCCTCGGTGAACCGACTGGCCTTCGCCCGCGCCACCGCGGGGCGGGTCGCCGAGGTGCTGGACGAGCCACCGGTCGCGTACGGCGGCGCGCACCTGCCCTGCGGGGGCGGCGGCCGGCTGGAATTCCGCGACGTGACGGTGGGCACCGGCGAGGGCGGCGCCGCGCTGGACGGCATCGACCTCGACCTGCGGACGGGGACGCTGACCGCCGTCGTAGGACGCTCCGGGTCCGGCAAGTCCCTGCTGGCCGCGCTGGCCGGACGGCTGGCCGACCCGGAGGAGGGCGAGGTACGGCTCGACGGGGTGCCGGTGCGCGACCTGGACCGCGCGGAGCTGCGGCGGGCCGTCGCCTACGGCTTCGAACGCCCGGTGCTGCTGGGCGACACCTTCGCCGACGCGATCGGATTCGGGCCGCGCGCACCTGGGGCCGGGGAACTGCGCGCGGCGGCCACCGCGGCACGCGCCGACGCCTTCATCCGGACCATGCCCGAGGGATACGGCACCCCGCTCGCCACCGCCCCGCTGTCCGGCGGCGAGACCCAGCGCATCGGCCTGGCACGCGCGTTCGCCCAGTCCGCCCCGTACGGCCGCCTCCTCGTCCTGGACGACGTGACGGCCAGCCTCGACACCGTCACCGAGCACCACATCCGCCAGGCCCTGACCGGCACCGGCCCGCTCGCCCGCCGCACCCGACTCGTCGTGACCCACCGCGCCTCCACGGCCGCCCGCGCGGACGTCGTCGTCTGGCTCGACGCGGGGCGGGTGCAGGCGGTGGGAACGCATCGCGAGCTGTGGGCGCGGGAGGGGTATCGGGCGGTGTTCCGGCCGGAGCCGGAGGACGACGGGGTGGCGCGGTCGAACCGGGAGCCGCGACCGGACGTACGCCCGCAGCCGGCACCGGGACGACCGGCACCGGAACGCGACGGAGGCGGGTGGTGAGCCCGGGGCCGGGGCTCCTGCTGCGCTCCACGGTGCGCACGCGGCGCCGGGAGTTCGTACGGCTCACCGGCTGGTCGCTGGTCGAGGCCGTGCCCGCGCTGCTGTCCGGGTGGCTGGTCGCTCGTGCGGTCGACCGCGGCTTCCTCGCCGGCCGCAGCGCCGAGGGCCTCGGCTGGCTGGGCCTGCTGGCCTGCGCCGTTCTCGTCGGTGCCTGGGGCACCCGGCAGGCCACGCTCCAGCTCGCCGGGGTGGTCGAGCCGTTCCGCGACGACCTGGTGACCCTCGCCACCACCGGCACCCTGCGCCGCTCCGCCCGCCTCGGGGAGGCCGTCGACACGGCGGGCGTGGCACGGTTGACCGAGCAGGTGGAGATCGCCCGCGAGTCCTGCGGAGCGGTCGTGATGTTCGTGCAGAGCTTCGCGGTCACGGCGGTGAGCGTGCTGCTCGGGCTCGCCGCGCTGGACCCCGCCTTCCTGCTGTTCGTCGTGCCGCCCCTCGCGGCGGGGCTCGTGCTCTTCCTGCTGGCCCTGCGGGCGATGGCGGCCCGGCAGCGGGCGGTCGTCCTCGCCGACGAGGCCATCGCCGAGCAGGTGAGCAGGGTGGCAGGCGGCCTACGGGACGTGACGGCCTGCGGCGCCGAGGATGTCGTACGCCACCGGGTCGGCGCCCGTATCGACGAGGCGGCGAGAGCGGCCCGCGCCCTGGCCCGGCTCACCGCGCTGCGCACCGCCGCCCTGGGCGTCGGAGGCTGGCTGCCGATCGTCCTCATCCTGGCCGGTGCGCCCTGGCTGGTGCGAGGCGGGGTGACGGCCGGCGCGATCATGGGTGCGCTGACCTACGTCGCCCAGAGCCTGCAACCGGCACTGCGCGGCTTCGTCCAAGGGCTGGGCGGCAGCGGCCTGTGGCTCCTGGTCACGGTCGGGCGGATCTTGGAGACGGCCGGTCCTGGGGTTGCGGGGGCGCCCGGGGATCCCGGAGCCGGTGCGGCGGGGGCTTCGGGACCGTCGGAAGGAGCCAGTGCCCCCGGGGCCTCGGGGGCACCCGGAGCAACCAGTGTCGCCGGGGCTTCGGGGGCATCCGCCGGAGCTGGCACCGCCAGGGCCTCGGGCACGACCGCAGGGGACACTCCGCTCACCTCCGGGTCGGCAAGCCCGCGCGCCACCGCTCCGCCACCCCCGGCAACGACGGAGCCACCGGCAGGCCCGCGCCCCTCCGACGGCCGCGTCGAGCTGCGCGGGGTCACCTTCGCCTACGCCCCCTCCGCCGAACCGGTCGTCCAGGATCTCGACCTCTCCCTCGCCTCGGGCACCCACCTGGCGGTCGTCGGCCCCAGCGGCGCGGGCAAGTCCACACTCGCGGCGCTCATGGCGGGGGTGCTCCCACCGCGGGCCGGCGAGGTGCGCCTGGGCGGTGCCCCGGTCCGGTCCCTGGACACCGGCCGGCTCTCCCTGTCCCGCGTGCTGATCCCGCAGGAGGCGTACGTCTTCGCCGGCACCCTGCGCGAGAACCTCGCCTACCTCCACCCCACTGCCACGCGCCCCGCCCTGGACACGGCGGTCCAGGCCATCGGCGCCACACCGCTCGTCGAACGCCTCGGCGGTTACGAGGCACCCGTGAACCCAGCCCTGCTCTCCGCCGGTGAGCGTCAGCTGATCGCCCTCGTCCGCGCTCTGCTGCCGCCCGCCCCGCTGGTCCTGCTGGACGAGGCCACCTGCCATCTCGACCCGGCCGCCGAGGCGGTGGCCGAACGTGCCTTCGTCCGCCGTCCCTCCACCTTGGTCGTGTGCGCCCATCGCATCAGCTCCGCCCTGCGCGCCGACCTGGTCCTCGTCATGGACGGCCCTCGCTGCCGCCTGGGCACCCACGACCAGCTGCTGGCCGACTGCGCCCTCTACCGTGATCTGATCGGCCACTGGGACCGGGCGACGGCCGACACGCCGGGCGCTGACGCGGGGTCCCCGGTCATCGGATGAGCCCGCCTACAACCAGCCCGACTCCCGAGCGATCCGAATCGCGTCGATACGGTTGCGCGCCCCGGTCTTCCTGGAGACGGCGTTCAGGTGATTGCGCACCGTCCCCACCCGCAGCGACAGACGGTCGGCGATCTCACGCGTGGGCGTGCCGTCCGCCGCCAGCCGCAGCACCTCGAGCTCCCTCTCGGTCAGCGGGTTCTCCGCCGAGGACAGCGCCAGCAGTGCCAGTCCCGGGTCGATGAACCGCTCGCCCGACGCCACCGTGCGAACTCCTTGGGGCAACATGTCGCAGGGACTGTTCCTGCCGATGAGGCCCGCGACGCGACGGGCCAGCGCCCGTCGCAGATACTCGGGCGTCGCCGAGCCGACCACCAGCACGGTCCGGCATTCCGGCAGTCGCTCGGCCAGCTCCAGCGAGGTGCACAGGGCACGGTCGTCGCTGCCGTCGACGTCGATGACGACCACGTCGGGCCGGTACGACAGCGCCTGCGACACCGTGTGGCTGTGCTGCGGTGACGCCGGGACCACCTCGATGTCCTTCTCACGGGTCAGCAGGGCCGCGAGCGCCCCGCGCACCAGGTCTGCCTCCTCGACGAGAAGAACACGGATCAACATCGCTCCTGCCCGGCCGGACGCGGCCTCCAGACGTAGCGCGCCCCGGTCGCTCCGATGACGCCTTGACGAAGTATCTCCGCCCGTCTGCCCATTTGCCGGGAGCCGCCCCGCCCACACGCCGCCGTCGCCCGGAAGCGCCGGCGGAAAACAGCTGTGCGGGCCGAGGAAACCCTCGACCCGCACACTGGTGATGATCTGTAGCTGAGCTGTGTCCGAGGGGGGACTTGAACCCCCACGCCCGATAAAGGGCACTAGCACCTCAAGCTAGCGCGTCTGCCATTCCGCCACCCGGACTAGGTGTCTGCCGCCTTGCGCGGGGTGTTCCCCGCGGCGACATGGACAACAATACCAAGGTTTCGGAGTGCCCTTCACCTGCATATCCGTCCGTCGGACGGCCGACGCGAGCCGAGAGACGGGGTGGCCGGAAGGGGCTTCACCTCTTGTGGCCCCGCGGTCACGCACGGGTGAGACGGGGCGCGGTGGCGCTCACGCGGGACGGGCGCCACCGGGTCCCGTCACGGCATGAGGTGGCAGTCCGGGAAGTTCCCGGGCAACCGCTCCCCCGCCGGCCCCTGCGTCACCGCGCACACCAGCAGCCCGCCGCCCACGACTCCGTGGACAGCGTGGCGACCAGCGCGCCGTTGGACGCGTTCATCGCTCCTCACGTCACTACAGGCTCAGCACTTCTCGCGGAGCGAGTGCAGGTGCGCGCTGGAGCGGCGCGCGAAGGTGAAGGACTCGGCCGGGTTGTCGTGCTCGGCCTGCCAGTGGTGGGCCGGCCGGTGGCCGCGCAGCCGGGTCACGGCGGAGATGAAGCGCTGGTAGTCGATGTCGCCGTCGCCGACGTCGACCATGCGGTAGCCGTACGGGTTCGACGGGTCGCTCTCGCCGTCCTTGACGTGGAAAAGCGGGTAGCGGTCGGGCCGCTCGAGCACGTAGTCGAGGGGTTCGAAGGGAGCGGCCGTGCCGTCGGGCCGCTTGGAGAAGCGGAACTGGCCCACGTACGCCCAGTAGATGTCCATCTCCAGGTAGACGAGGTCGGGGTCGGTCTCGGCGAGCAGGACGTCGTAGAGGCGGACCTTCGGGTTGTCGCTGGCGAAGGAGAATTCCTCGGAGTGGTTGTGCTGGTAGAACTTCATGCCGCGCGCCTTGGCCGCCGCTCCGTAGGTGTTGAAGTCCTCGGCGGCGCGCTTCCACGCGTCGACGGTCGAGCCGTAGCGGAACGGGCCGGCGGCGGTGCCGATGTGCCTCAGGCCGAGGGCCTCGGCGTCGTCGAGCACCTTGGTGAGGTTCTGGGCGAAGGTGTAGGCGTTCGGGTCGCTGGAGTAGTAGCCGACGTGGCTGCCGATCGGGTTCAGGCCGTGGTTCCTCGCCAGCCGCCTGAGCTGCGCGAGGGTGATGGGGCCCGCCGAGCCCTGGGTGTAGCCGGCGAACTCGACCTCGTCGTACCCGTACTTCTCCAGTTCGGCGAAGACGGGGGCGAAGCCGAGCGTGGAGACCTTGTCGCGCAGGCTGTAGAGCTGGATGCCGAGCCGGCCCGGCGGCAGGACGGGACGCCCGCGGCCGACGCCGCGGGAGGCGGTGGCGGCCGCGGACCCGGTGCCGGGAGCGGCGGTCGCGGGGCCCGCGGCGGTGCCGAGCAGGGCGGCGGCCGTGGCGCCCGCGGCCACGCCGAGCATGCCCCGTCTGGTGAGGCGGTGGGTGAGCTCGGGGTCGGGCTGGGAGATGCGGCTCATGCGTGGAACTCCTCGGTGTCGGAGGGCGTTGTCAGTGGTGAGTGCTTGACTTGTGACCAGTCGGGGCTGAGGGCTGAGGGGCTGACCACTCAGGTGAGACCGGCGAGTTGGAGCAGCAGGGACTTCACGTCGGTGGCCGCTACGCGGTCGCCGACAGCACGGGGGGTGGAGCAGATGAACAGCGGACCTTCGTCGTCGCTCGTGGGAAGGCGGCCGTGGCTGCCGCGAATAGGTGACGGATCCAGGGGCACGACCGCCATGCGGTAGCGCATGCCGAGTTTCTTGCGGGCGAGAGCGGTGGCCGCCTTGACCTTGACGTAGGGGTCGAGAGGATCCATGAACAGTTCGACCGGGTCGTAGCCGGGTTTGCGGTGGATCTCGACGAGTCGCGCGAAGTCGGGCGCGCGGGCGTCGTCGAGCCAGTAGTAATACGTGAACCAGGCGTCCGGCTCCGCGACGGCGACGAGTTCGCCGGAGCGTGGATGGTCGAGGCGGTGGGTCTTCTTGCCCTCGTCGTCGAGGAGTTGCTCAATGCCGGGCAGACCCTCCAGGGCCGCTCGGGTCGCGTCGAGGTCCTCGGGCCGTCGTACGTAGACGTGGGCTATCTGGTGATCGGCGACAGCGAAAGCGCGTGACGCCATCGGGTCGAGGTATTCCATGCCGTCCTGGGTGTGCACTTCCAGCAGACCTGCTCGCCGCAGCGCGCGGTTGATGTCGACGGGCCGGTTCACGCGGGTGATGCCGTACTCGGACAGCGCGACGACGGTACGGCCCTGGGCGCGCGCGTCGTCCAGAAGCGGGGCCATGGCGGCGTCCAGGTCGGCGGCCGCTTTCAGTGAGCGTGGGTCGTCGGGGCCGAAGCGCTGCAGGTCGTAGTCGAGATGAGGGAGGTAGCAGAGCGTCAGATCGGGGTGGCGGGTGCGGAGGATGTGGCGGGTCGCGTCGATGATCCACCGGCTGGAGGCGAGGTCCGCGCCGGGTCCCCAGAAGTGGAAGAGGGGGAAGGTGCCGAGTCTGTCGGTGAGTTCGTCGTGCAGGGCGGGCGGCCGGGTGTAGCAGTCGGGTTCCTTGCGGTCGTCGGAGTAGTAGATCGGACGGGGGGTGACGGTGATGTCGGTGTCGGCGCCCATGGCGTACCACCAGCAGACGTTGGCGACGGTGTAGCCGGGGTGTGCGCGGCGGGCGGCGTCCCAGAGTCTGTCGCCGGCGACCAGTCCGTTGTGCTGGCGCCACAGGAGTACGTCGCCGAGGTCGCGGAAGTACCAGCCGTTGCCGACGATGCCGTGCTCCGACGGGTGGGTGCCGGTCAGGAAGGTGGACTGGGCGGCGCAGGTGACGGCGGGCAGGACGGTGCCGAGCGGTGCGTGGGAGCCGGACTGGGCGAGGGTCTTGAGGTGCGGCATGTGGTCGAGGAGACGAGGGGTGAGGCCGACCACGTCGAGGACGAGGAGCGGCTTGGGGCGGCGCATGGCCGTGGCGTCCGGCCTGGGTGCCGGGTCGGTGGCCGGGACTGCCGGGTCCGGGCGTTCGGTCATGGCAGCTCCTTCAGTCCGAGGTCCGTCAGCAGGTCGCGGGCGAGGGTGAGTTCGGCGGCGATGCCGTCGGCGAGCTGGCTGCGTCCGCGGGGTCGCAGTTCGGCAGGGAGGGCCTGCCAGGTGTACGTCTCGACCTCCAGGTGCGCGGTGAGTGGGTGCGGGCCGCCGACGAGTCGGGTCAGTGCGGCCTTGAGGACGGGGAGTGTGGAGGTGAGAGGTGCGGCGGGGGCCGCGTGGAGCGGGACGTGGAAGTGGGCGCGCCAGGGGGAGGCGTCGGGCAGGGCGCCGCTGTGGAGGGCCTCGCCGAGGTCGTCGGTGCCGCGCAGACCGGCGGCGATGGTGGCCCCGCCCGCTGGAACGGAGGTGAGGGTCGGGGAGGCGCGGGTCTGGTGCAGGAAGCGGGGTTCGTCGAAGGCGGCGAGCGCCTCGCGGACATCGGGGAGGTGAGGGTGCTCGGCGTGCAGGGCGGCCGAGAGCTGGGACTTGACGAGGGGGACGCGGGCTTCGGTGAGCGCGTCCAGGGCGGTGTGCGGATCTTCGAAGGAGGTGGCGAGGTGGCAGGTGTCGACGCAGACGCCGATGCGGTCGTGGCCGATCGCGGTGAGCGGGGCGATGGCGTCGGCGGTGGTCTCGACGGTGCAGCCGGGTTCGGGTTCGAGGCCGACGCGGATGTCGCGTCCGGTCAGCTCCTGCAGGGCGTCGAGGCGTTCGGCGAGGGTGCGCAGGGCGGCACGGGCTGTCTCGGCGCGGTCGTCGTCATAGGCGGTGCGCCAGGCGAGAGGCAGGGTGGAAACGCTGCCCTGGGTGACGTCGTCGGGGAGGAGACCGGCGAGGACGCGGGCGAGGGAGGTGGTGTGGTCGAGGCGTTCGGGGTCGGCCCAGTCCGGCTTGTAGACGCGGTACTTGACCTCTTCGGCACCGAAGCCCTCATAGGGGAAGCCGTTGAGGGTGACGACCTCGAGGCCGCGCCGGTCGAGTTCGGTGCGCAGGCCGCGCAGGGCGGACGGGTCGGAGACGAGGGCGTGCGCGGCGTCCTTGGCGAGCCACAGGCCGATGCCGAGGCGGTCGCGGCCGAGCCGTCGGCGGACGGGTTCGCAGTGGTCGCGGAGTTGGGCGAGGACGCCGTCGAGGGTCTCGGCCGGGTGGACGTTGGTGCAGTAGGCGAGGTGGACGGTGGAGCCGTCGGGGTGGCGGAAGCGCATGGCTCACGCCCCCGGGGCCGGGGCGCCCGCCGACTCGTCCCACTCCGCGGGTGTGCCGGACGGCCCCTGTGGCTCTTGCGGGGTCGGTCCCTCGGGCTCCTTCGGAGTGCCGCGCAGGATCGAGTTGCCCTCGTGGGTCGCCTCGGAGGCCGCGACATCGAGGGTGAGGCGGCCGCTCAGCCCGTAGAAGGCGACGGGGTTGCGCCACAGCACCTGGTCGACGTCATCCTCGTCGAACCCCTCGGCCAGCATCAGGTCGGCGACCTTGCGGGTCTTCAGGGGATCGCTCCTGCCCCAGTCGGCGGCGGAGTTCACCAGCACCTGCTCGGTCCCGTAGGCGCGCAGGATCGCGACCATCCGCTCCTCGTCCATCTTGGTGTCGGGATAGACGGAGAAGCCCAGCCAGCAGCCGCTGTCCTTGGCCTCCTTGACCGTCGTCTCGTTGAGGTGGTCGATCAGGACCCGGTCCGGGGACAGTGCGGACTCCTGGACGACATCGAGGGTGCGGCGCAGGCCGGCCGGCTTGTCGCGGTGCGGGGTGTGGACCAGCGCGGGCAGGCCGTGGTCCACGGCGAGCTGGAGTTGGGCGGCGAGGGCGGTGTCCTCGGCGGGGGTCATGGAGTCATAGCCGACCTCGCCGACGGCGACGACCTGGTCCTTGACCAGATAGCGGGGCAGTTCGTCGAGGACGGGGACACAGCGCGGGTCGTTCGCCTCCTTGGGGTTGAGGGCGAGCGTGCAGTGATGGGCGATGCCGTACTGGGCGGCACGGAAGGGCTCCCAGCCGAGGAGGGAGTCGAAGTAGTCGAGGAAGGAGGCGGGAGAGGTGCGGGGTTGGCCGAGCCAGAAGGAGGGTTCGACGACGGCGCGGACGCCGGCGGCGTGCATGGCCTCGTAGTCGTCGGTGGTGCGCGACGTCATGTGGATGTGGGGGTCGAACAGGCGCATCAGGACTCCTTGCCGTCGGTGCCGTCGGTGCCGCGGGTGCCGCGGGTGCCGCGCTCGGCGGCGGGCGCGGGTGGGGTGGCCGTGGGGTCGGTCAGGGTCAGGACGCGGTGCAGGTCTTCGGGTACGGGGCGGCCCGCGGCAGTGCGTTCGGCGGCGTAGTCGCCGAGCATGCGGGCGAGTTCGGCGTCGCGGTGGGCGCGGCGGTCCAGGTCGGCGACCGTGTCGACGGAGACACCGGTGAACAGGCACTTCAGGACGGCGTGCCGCCACTGGTGGGCGTCGAGGTGCCGGGCGGCATAGGGACCGACGGCGGCGGCGAGGAGCCGGGTGTCGTTGGTACGCAGGGCGTCCTCGACGAGCGGCAGGGCTTGCGGGCCGGGCACGAGGTGGGGCAGCGCGTGCAGTACGGCGCGGCGTTCGGCGGCGGTGCCCTGGAAGTAGACGCGGGTGAGGGCGTCCGTGTCGGCGCGGGCCGCGTGCAGGATGAGGACGCGGGCGGCGTCGGCGTACTCGGGGCCGCAGCGGCGTCCGGCTTCCGCGATGCGCAACTCCCAGACGGAGATGGGCCCGTGGGTTCCCGGGTGATCGGTGGCCTCGTCGAGAGCCCGGTGCAGCCATGCGCGAGCGGCGGCATCGAGGCGGGCGGTGAGACGGCCGCGCAGCTCGGCGGGCGGGGTGCGGCCGAGGGCGGTGCCCTGGGCGTCCGGGGCGACCTGCCGACTTTCGGCGTCCGGCGGATCCGCGTTCGCCTCGCGCCCAGTGCCTGCCCGAGCCGGCGCGTCCCCAGTCGCCGGAGTCGCAGGGCCCATGGTCTCCGCGCCCGGGGTGGCCGGAGTCGTGCGGGGGTGGGTCATGAGGTGCTCCCTTCTGGGGTGACGGAGGGATCGCCAGGAGGTGGGACGAGTGCGGGTGATCGGGTGGCCGAGGCTTCGGCAGCGCGGAGGAACGGGAGGGAGAGTTCGGCCAGCTGAGGTCCCGCGTGGGAGTGGCGGGGCAGTTCGACGACGGTCAGGCCTCGGTAGCCGGTGGCGGCGAGGGCGGCGAGCACGGAGGGGAAGTCGATCTCGCCGTCGCCGAAGGGGAGGTGTTCATGGATGCCGCGGCGCATGTCCTCGATCTGGACGTGGCGCAGCCACGGTGCGGCGGCGCGTACGCAGTCGGCGGGAGAGAGGGGTTCGAGGCACTGACAGTGGCCGATGTCGAGGGTCAGGCCGAGGTGTTCCGGGTCGCCGAGCGCTCGGCGGAGTCGGTGGAAGTCGGCGATCGTGGCGAGCAGGTGCCCCGGTTCGGGTTCGACGGCGAGGGGGACGCCTGCGGTGGCGGCGGCTTCCAGGACCGGAGTGAGGGTGCCGGCGAGGCGGTGCCATGCCGTGTCGGGGTCCGTTCCCGGCGGTGTGACCCCGCTGAAGCAGTGGACCGCGTGGGCGCCGAGGTCGGCGGCGACGCGGACGGCACGGATCAGCAGGTCGACGCGGCGGGCACGGTCGTCCGGGTCGGGGTCCAGCAGGGAGGGGCCGTGCTTGCGACGCGGGTCGAGCACATAGCGGGCGCCCGTCTCCACGGTGACGTCCAGATCGAGCGCGTCCAGCCGCTGCGCGAGGCGGCGGGTGCGGGCGGTGAGGTTCGGGGCCAGGGGGTCGAGGTGCATGTGGTCGAGCGTCAGGCCGACGCCCTCGTAGCCGAGGTCGGCCAGCAGGGCGAGGGCGTCGTCGAGGCGGAGGTCGGCGAGGCCGTTGGTGCCGTAGCCGAAGCGGAGGGGGGTGACGGCGGGTCGCTGGGGGCTGGTGGCGGCGTGCTCGGCGCTGGTGCCGTGGGGGCCGTCGCCGGCTCTCGGAGCCTCGGCTGGCCGGGCCGGGGCAGGTATCGGGTGGTTCATATGACGCTCCCCGTCCTTCCGAACCGTCTGCCGAGCGGGCCGAGACCGGCGACGGGCAGGGCGGTGAGGCCGGCTCCGCAGCGGGCGGTCAGCGCGGCCCGGACGGGGATCACGGCACGGATGCCCGCACCGACGGCTCGCTGGGGGAGAGGGGGTGAAGGGGTGATGACAGGGGGTGAAGGGGTGAGAGTGGCGTGGGAGTAGGGGCGAGCGGTGGTCACCGCGTAGACGGCTGCGCTCAGCGGTTCGGCCTGGGCGCGCACGTGTCGGCGCCCCCGTCCCCCGGGACTCTCCAGCCGCCGGCTCGCGGTTCGGGTGGTCCTGGCCGCAACCGCCGACCAGCGCACATCGTTGTCCCGGCCCGCTTGCATGTCCTGGCCCGCTTGCATGTCCTGGCCCGCTTCCATGTCCCGGGCCGTTGCCGCTGCCCCCGGCCACCCGCCGCGCCAACCTCGCCCGCCGCGCCGACCTCGCCCGCCGTGCCCACCTCGTCCACCTCGCCCGCCGGCCGACCAGGACATGCCCCGCCCCCCTCCCGCCTTCACCGCTGCTCCTCGGGACGGCCGGCGCCACCGCCCCCGCCGACCCGGCCCGCCGCACGGTCCCCCAGCGCCTCGGAGCGAACCCCCCGCAGCCGCTCCGCGAGCCTCCGCAGTGCCGCGTGCTGTTCCGCCAGCGCCGCCGGTGCCTCCCCCACCGGGTCCTTGAAGTAGAAGCCGAGGTCGCCGAGCGGCCCGGACAGGCCGGCCTCGTGGGCCCGTGCCGTCAATCGCGCCAGGTCGAGGACAAGAGGTGCCGCGAGGGCCGAGTCGCAGCCCTGCCAGATGGTCTGGAGGATCATGCGGGTGCCGAGGAAACCGTCGAAGGCGATGTGGTCCCAGGCGGTCTTCCAGTCGCCGAGCGCGGGGACGTCGTCGATGTAGACCTGGCCCTCGGGGGGCGTGGCGAGGGTGTCGGCCAGCACCCTGTCCTTGCCGGCGTTCTTCGCCGCCGCGGCGGCCGGGTCGGCCAGGGCGGCGCCGTCGCCGCCGCCGAGCAGGTTGGTGCCGGACCAGGCGCGGACCGTCAGGGCACGTTGCGTGAACATCGGGCCCAGCACGGACCGGAGGAGGGTCTGGCCTGTCTTGCCGTCGCGGCCCGCGTACGGCAGGTCGGTCGATGACACCAAGGGGGCCAGCGCCGGGTGGTCCAGGCCCGTCGACGGGGTGAAGTTCACGTACGGGCAGCCCGTGCGCAGCGCCGCCGCCGCGTACAGCGAACTCGCGGGCAGGGCGGCGCCGGTGGGCGCGGGCTCGGTGGAGGCCACGTTCACCACGACCGCCCGGGCGAGCCCACACCGTCGTACGAAGTCCCGTATGTCGGAGGCGAAGGCGGCGATCAGCTCCTCCTCGCCTCGGGTGTCCCCCGGGAGCGGGCCGCCGGGACGGATCTCCCGGTCCGCGGCTTCGAGTTCGGCCCGGACCGCCGTGGGGAGGCCGGGGGGCAGGACGCCGCCCGCCGCCAGGGCCTCCGCGCGTTTGGGCAGGGGGCAGTCCACCGTGTCGTGGCCGCCGAAGACGAGGGCCGACAGGGAGGGCAGGCCGCTGTCCGCGAACAGCGGCGTCTCGGTGACCAGGCCCGTCGGCGGGTGCAGTCCCGCGGTGACGGCGGCGCAGCCGGCGACGACGGTCGTGGCGACGGAGCCGCGCGCCCCGATCAGCCAGACGCCAACGCGCGAAACGGACGGGCAGACGGACGCGGACATGGCAGCCTCCTTGTCGAGCGCGTCGTACAGGAACCCCGCCGGGCCCTGGGGGATCCGGCCGGGAAAAGACGGCGGGCGGGAGTCCGGCGTCCCCCGCCCGCCGTCGCTCAGTCGCCCTGCGAAGCAGTCACTCCGCCGGACTGTGTGGGCAGTTCCTTGATCCGGACGTCACGGAAGGACACCTCGTCGTCGGCTCCGTGGTTCTGGATGCCGATGTGTCCGTCGGTGAGGCTCCGGGCGGGGTCGGTGTTGGTGAAGTCGTTGATCTTCACGCCGTTGAGATAGACGCGGAGCCTTTCGCCCTCCACGCGGATCTCGTACGTGTTCCACTCCCCCGGCGGGTTCAGCGCACGGTCGCGCTTCTTCAGGTCGGCGGACTTGAAGCCGTACACCGCCCCGGTGGTGCGGTCGGCGGCGTCGGTCGCGTCGATCTGGATCTCGTAGCCGTTGTTGACGGCCGACCACGGGTCGTCCGAGGGCGGGAAGCCCACGAACACACCGGAGTTGTCGTCGCCGGCCAGCTTCCAGTCGAGCTTCAGGGAGTACGACTCGAAGCTCGACGCGTCGTACCAGAGCATCCCCATGCCGCCGGTCGTCGTGAGCGTGCCGGCGTCGGAGAGGGTGAAGGAGCCGGGGCCCGCCTGTCGCCAGTCCTCCAGCGAAGCCCGCGTGCCGTCGAAGATCGGGCGGTAGCCGTTCTCCGGGCGGCAGTCGGCCTGGGCGTCGCCGACGGCCCAGCGGATGCCGCCCAGCAGATGCTCACGGAACAGGGGCTCGGCGTAGGACTCCTTGGTGTGGCCGCCCCCGGTGTAGAAGGCGCGGCCGCCCTGGTAGTTCTGGCACCAGGCGATCGGATGGTCGCCGTTCATGGTGCCGCCGGTGTACGAGGTCTCGTCGAGCGAGGCGAGGACATGGGCCCGCTCCCGCGGATTGGAGCGGTAGTTGTACCACTCGTCCGTGCGGTTCCACGTCTCGGCCAGACCCGAGGTCGCCGGGTGGGCGTGGTCCTCGACGTCCACGGTCGCGGGCTGGATCGCCGGGTGCGACTGGAAGTAGGCGCCGGCGAGGCCGCCGTAGAACGCCCAGTCGTACTCGGTGTCGGCGGCGGCGTGGATGCCGACGTACGCGCCACCGTGCCGGATGTAGCCCTCGAAGGCCGTCTGCTGGGCGGCGTTCAGGACGTCCCCGGTCGTCGACAGGAACACGACGGCGTCGTAGCGGCGCAGGTTGCCGGCAGTGAAGGCCGCGGCGTCCTCCGTCGCGTCGACCGTGAAGCCGCCCGTGTCGCCGAGCTGCTTCACCGCGGCGACGCCGGCGGGGATCGAGTCGTGGCGGAAGCCGGCCGTCTTGGAGAAGACCAGCACCCGCTTGTCCTCGGCCCGGACCCGCGCGTCATGTGAGTCCCGCGGGGACTGTGACGCGGCCGGTCCCGAGACGCAGCCGAGGAGCACGGCGGCCCCCACGACAGCCGTTGTCAGTCGCCCTGTTGGACGCTTACGCATCTTCGGTCCCTCCCTCTCAGCCGGTCGTGAAGGTGAAGTCGTCCACGTCGTACAGGGCGCCCGTGCCGCTGCCCTTGAAGACGAGGTAGAGCGTGGTAGTGCCCCTCGGGGCGCGGGTCAGGTCGGCCGTGACGTCCTGGAAGGTCTCCCAGCCGCCGGTCACCGGCACGGTCGCCTTGCCGAGCAGGGTGCCCGTCGAGGACCCGGCACGGACCTCGAGCGTGCCGCCCGCACCGCCGGAGGAGACACGCGCGGTGATCTTCGTGGCGTTGCTGAGGAGGTACGGCGTGAAGGAGATCCAGTCGCCGTTGTGGATGTTGCCGACGGTCCTGCCGCCGTGCGCGGTGGCCTTGGTGATGACCGAGACGCCGGAGCCGTTGCCGAAGTGCTCGGCCTGCCGGTGCCTGGGCTGGGTGACGTTCTGGTCGTGCGTGGTGAGCGGGGCCTGGCCGCCGCCTCCGCCGTCGGTGTACTCGGCGTCGATGACGCCGAAGATGTTGGCGTCCTCGTCATGGCCGCCGTCGGCGCTGGTCCGGAGGGTGCCGGTGCAGCCGTTCGCGGAGGTCAGCGGGTGGCCGTGGGTGTCGTGGCCGAGGATGAAGGTGACCTTGACCTTCGAGCAGTCGATCGTCCGGTCCTCCGGATCGGTGACCCGCACCCTGAACGGGATCGCGTCACCGAAGCTGAACAGCTGGCCGTCCTTCGGGAGTTCCAGCGTCACCTTGGGCGCGGTGTTGCCGACCACGATCTGCACGCTGGCGCTGCCGGTGCGGCCGGAGGGGTCCTTGGCGGTCAACGTCGCGGTGTAGGTGCCGTTCCTCTGGTAGCGGTACGCCGGGTTCGCCGCCGTCGACTTGCCGCCGTCGCCGAAGTCCCAACTGTACGACAACGCGTCGCCGTCCTGGTCGGTCGTGCCCTCCGAGGAGAACCGCACCCTCAGCGGCGCCTGCCCCGAGGTCCTGCTCGCCGCGGCCTGCGCCACCGGGGAGTGGCCGTCGGTGGCGTTCTCGATGCGGTACAGGGCGGAGTTCTCGTCGCCGCCGAACCAGGCGGTGCCGTAGTCGAGGACGTACAGCGCGCCGTCCGGGCCGAAGGCCATGTCCATGACCTGGGTGCCGGTCCACGGGACGTCGTCGATCGACTGCACGGTTCCGGAGTCGTCGCTGACGATCCGCTTGATCCAGCGGCGGCCGAACTCCCCGGCGAAGAAGTTCCCGTCGTACGCCTCGGGGAACTTCACCGGCGAGTCGAGCGAGGCGTCGTAGCGGTAGACCGGGCCGCCCATCGGGGACTCGGAGCCGGTGCCGAACTCGGGCACGGACCCGCCGTCGTAGGGGATCCAGGCGGCCTGGGCGGGGGGCAGTTCGGTCAGGCCGGTGTTGTTCGGGGAGGTGTTCTTCGGCGCGGCGCAGTCGAAGGAAGCACCGGACTGGCCGGTCGCGAAGTCGTAGTCGACGTAGGCGTCGTTGTCGCCCGTGCAGTACGGCCAGCCGAAGTTGCCGGGGCCGGTGACGCGGGCGAACTCGACCTGGCCGGCCGGTCCGCGTGCCGGGTCGGCGGCGCCGGCGTCGGGGCCGTAGTCGCCGACGTACAGGATGCCCGTCTCCTTGTCGACGCTGAAGCGGAACGGGTTGCGGAAGCCCATCGCGTAGATCTCGGGGCGTGTCTTGTCCGTGCCGGGCGCGAAGAGGTTGCCGTCCGGGATGGAGTACGAGCCGTCGGCGTGGACCTTGATGCGCAGGATCTTGCCGCGCAGGTCGTTGGTGTTGCCGGAGGAACGCTGGGCGTCGAAGCCGGGGTTGCGGTTGGAGCGCTCGTCGATCGGGATGAAGCCGTCCGACTGGAACGGATTGGTGTCGTCGCCCGTTGAGAGATACAGGTTGCCCGCCGCGTCGAAGTCGATGTCGCCGCCGACATGGCAGCACAGGCCGCGGGAGGCGGGGATGTCGAGGATCTTCGTCTCGCTGGCCGCATCGAGCGTGCCGTCGGTCTTCAGGACGAAGCGGGAGAGGCGGTTGACGCCGTCGAAGGAAGCGAAGTCGGCCGCCGTCCCGGTCTCGGGGGCGTTGCCGGCCGGGGTGTCGAGCGGGGGTGCGTAGTAGAGGTAGATGAAGCGGTTCTCGGCGAATCCGGGGTCGACGCCGACGCCTTGCAGGCCCTCCTCGTCGTGCGTGTACACGGCGAGCTTGCCCGCGAGCTTGGTGTTGCCGGCCGCGTCGGTGAGGCGCAGCTCGCCGTCGCGGGAGGTGTGCAGGACCGAACGGTCCGGGAGGACGGCGAGCGACATGGGCTCCCCGACCTCCGGCTCGCCCTTGGCGAGGGTGACCTGCTGGAAGTCCTCGGCCGCGGCGGCCCGGGCAGCGGCCGCGGCGGCTCCCTCGGCGGCGACGGCTGCGCCGGCCTGGGGTGCGGTGAAGGTGAGGGTGGCGCCCGCCAGCAGTGCGCCGCTGAGCAGCGCCACCGCCTTGCGGAAGGACAGCCGTCGTCTGTGGGTCTCGTTTCTGTCGGTGCTGGTGGTGCGGTCGTTCCCGTGCACGAGTGCCTCCAGAAAGGGGCCGGTTGTACGGGCGGGTGCGTGCGCCGGGATGCGCCGTCATCCCGGAGAGTCGAAGCGGAGCTCGACAGGTCCGCGCGAAGACAGGTCAGTTGCCGAACGCCGCGTCGAAGGAGGCCGACGGCGGCTCGAAGTCGTACGCCTTGAGACGGGTCAGCGCCTCGGGGGCGCCCTGGAGCCGGTCCATGCCGGCGTCCTCCCACTCGACCGAGATCGGGCCCTGGTAGTCGATGGAGCGCAGCATCCGGAAGACGTCCTCCCAGGGGACGTCGCCGTGCCCGGCGGAGACGAAGTCCCAGCCGCGCCGCGGGTCGCCCCAGGGCAGATGGGAGCCGAGGCGGCCGTTGCGGCCGTCGAGGCGCTTGCGGGCCTCCTTGCAGTCGACGTGGTAGATCCGGTCGCGGAAGTCCCACAGGAAGCCGACCGGGTCGAGGTCCTGCCACACGAAGTGCGAGGGGTCGAAGTTGAGACCGAAGGCGGGACGGTTCCCCACCGCCGCCAGGGCGCGCTGGGTCGTCCAGTAGTCGTAGGCGATCTCGCTGGGGTGCACCTCGTGCGCGAACCGCACGCCTTGCGCGTCGAAGACGTCCAGGATCGGGTTCCAGCGCTCGGCGAAGTCGTCGTAGCCGCGTTCGATCATCGACTCGGGTGCGGGCGGGAACATGGCGACCAGGTGCCAGATGGCGGAACCGGTGAAGCCGATCACCGTGTCGACGCCGAAGGCGGCCGCGGCCCGCGCGGTGTCCTTCATACGGTCCGCGGCGCGGCGCCGGACCCCCTCCGGGTCTCCGTCGCCCCACACGTCGCCCGGCAGGATGGCCTGGTGGCGTTCGTCGATGATGGCGTCGCAGACGGCCTGGCCGACCAGGTGGTTGGAGATCGCCCAGCACTTGAGGCCGTACTTGTCGAGGAGCTGGTGCCTGGACTCCACGTACGAGGGGTCGCTCAGCGCCTTGTCGACCTCGAAGTGGTCGCCCCAGCAGGCGAGTTCGAGTCCGTCGTAGCCGAAGTCCCGGGCGAGCCGGCAGACCTCCTCCAGCGGCAGGTCGGCCCACTGACCGGTGAACAGCGTGAACGTGCGCGGCATGCGCGTCAGCCTCCTCAGACCGCTATCGGGGTGTAGACGGAGTTCTTCTCGGCGCTCTCCTCCACCGCCGCGAGCACGCGCTGTACCTGCAGCCCGTCGGCGAAGGAGGGTTCGGGCTGCCGGCCCTCCGCGATGGCGTGGACCAGGTCGCGGGCCTGGTGGACGAAGGTGTGCTCGTAGCCGAGGCCGTGCCCCGGGGGCCACCAGGCGTCCAGGTAGGGGTGGTCGGGTTCGGTGACGAGGATGCGGCGGAAGCCGGCCTCCGCGCCGGGTGCCGTGCCGTCGTGGAAGGACAGTTCGTTGAGGCGCTCCAGGTCGAAGGCCACCGACCCGCGCTCGCCGTTGAGTTCGATGCGCAGGGCGTTCTTGCGGCCGGTGGCGTAGCGGGTGGCCTCGAAGGAGGCGAGGGCGCCGGAGGGGAAGCGGGCCGTGAACAGAGCGGCGTCGTCGACGGTGACCTGGCCGGTGCCGGCGGCCGAGACGGCGGACAGTCCGCTGGTGGCGCCGGTGGGCAGAGGCCGCCGGCGTACGAAGGTCTCCGTCAGGGCGGAGACGCCCGCCAGCCGCTCCCCCGTCAGGTACTGCGCCAGGTCGATGATGTGGGCGCCCAGGTCGCCGAGCGAGCCCGAGCCGGCCTGATCCCTGCGCAGCCGCCAGGTCAGCGGGAAGCCGGGGTCGACCAGCCAGTCCTGGAGATACGTCACGCGCACGTGCCGCAGCGCGCCCAGGCGGCCCTCGGCGACCATCCGGCGGGCCAGGGCGGTGGCCGGCACTCGGCGGTAGTTGAAGCCGACCATCGCCACCTGCCCGCGGCCGTACGCCTCCTCCGCCGCCCGCGCCATCGACGTGGCCTCCTCGACGGTGTTGGCGAGGGGCTTCTCGCACAGGACGTGCTTGCCTGCGGCCAGGGCGGCCAGCGCGATCTCGGCGTGGCTGTCACCGGGGGTGCAGATGTCGACGAGGTCGACGTCGTCCCGTTCGACGAGGGCACGCCAGTCGGTCTCGACGGACGCCCAGCCGTGCCGGTCGGCGGCCGCCTGGACGGCGGACCGGTCCCGGCCGCAGATCACGGCCTGCACGGGGTTCAGCGGCAGGTCGAAGACGCGGCCCGCGGTGCGCCAGCCCTGGGAGTGGGCGGCGCCCATGAAGGCGTAGCCGACCATCCCCACGCGCAGGGGTGGTTTGCCTGCCTCGGTCCCTTCTGGCTGCTGCGGCTGTCCCATACGGGTGTCCTCCTCGTCCTGGTCGGGGTGGCGCACGTGGGGGGTGCGGGCGGAATCACTTGAAGCCGGTGGGCATGTACTGGTCGACGTTGGTCTTGTCGACGACGGCCGAGTAGAGCGTGATCGACGCGGGGATCTCGAACTCGGCCATACCGTCGATGCCCTGGCCCTGACCGAGGGCGCGGGCGAGGTCGATCGCGGAGGCGGCCATGGTCGGCGGGTACAGCACCGTCGCCTTCAGGACGCCGTCGTCCTGCTTGATGGCCTGGAAGGCGGACAGGGCGCCCGCGCCGCCGACCATCAGGAAGTCGTCGCGCCCGGCCTGCTCGATGGCGCGCAGAGCGCCGACCCCCTGGTCGTCGTCGTGGTTCCACAGCGCGTCGAACTTCGACTGGGCCTGGAGCAGTTGGGCCATCTTGGCCTGACCGGACTCGACGGTGAACTCGGCGGCCTGCCGGGCGACCTTCTTGATGTTGGGGTAGTTCTTCAGGGCGTCGTCGAAGCCCTGGGTGCGCTGCTTGGTCAGCTCCAGGTTGTCCAGGCCGGCCAGCTCGATGACGCGGGCGTTCGGCTTCCCCTTGAGCTTCTCGCCGATGTAGTGCCCGGCGTTGAGACCCATGCCGTAGTTGTCGCCGCCGATCCAGCAGCGGTATGCCTGCGGGGTGTTGAAGATCCGGTCGAGGTTGACGACCGGGATGCCCGCGCGCATCGCCTTCAGGCCGACCTGGGTGAGCGCCTTGCCGTCGGCGGGCAGCACCACCAGCACGTCGACCTTCTTGTTGATCAGTGTCTCGATCTGGCCGATCTGCGCGGCGGTGTCGTTGGAGCCCTCGGTGATCTCCAACGTCACGTCGGAGTACTTCTCCGCCCGGCTCTTGGCGTTGTCGTTGATGGCGTTGAGCCAGCCGTGGTCGGCCTGCGGTCCGGCGAAACCGATGGTGACCCGCTTGCCGGGCTTGTCGTCGGCGGCCGGCTGGTCGTTCGCGGCCGGTTCGTCCTTGGACTCGTTGCTCGTGCAACCCGTGAGGAGGGCGCCCGCACCTATGGCGGCGGTGCCGAACAGCAGCCCTCTGCGACTGGTGAGCTCTGACATGGCGGTGAACCCTTTCCTCAGGTCGTGCTCGCGGTACGGCGCTGGACCAGCACCGCGGCGACGATGATCGCGCCCTTGGCGATCTGCTGGACGTCGCTCTGCAGGTTGTTCAGGGCGAAGATGTTGGTGATCGTGGTGAAGACCAGGACACCCAGCACCGAGCCGGTGATGGTGCCGCGGCCCCCGCTGAGCAGCGTTCCGCCGATGATCGCGGCGGCGATGGCGTCGAGTTCGTAGAGGTTGCCGTTGGTGTTCTGGCCGGAGCCGGACAGGACGATCAGCAGGAAGGCGGCGATGCCGCAGCACAGCCCGGACAGCAGGTAGAGGTAGAGCCGCTGGCGGCGGACGTCGATGCCGGCGAGCCGGGCCGCCTCCGCGTTGCCGCCGACGGCGACCGTGCGCCGGCCGAAGGTGGTGCGGTTCAGGATCAGCCAGCCGATGATCGTCACGACCGCGAACACCATGACGAGCGGCGGGATGCCGAGCACGTACGCGTCGCGCTCGCCGAGGTCCAGCACGGAGGGCACGGTGACGATCTGCGTCTTGCCGTCCGTGATCTGCAGGGCCAGTCCGCGGGCGGAGGCGAGCATGGCGAGCGTGGCGATGAACGGGACCATCGCGCCGTACGCGATGAGCATCCCGTTGACCAGTCCGCATCCCACACCGACGATCACCGCCGTGAAGAGGATGCCGCCGAAGCCGTACTCCTGGGTCGCCACCGTCGTCGCCCACACCGAGGCGAGCGCGACGATCGCGCCGACGGACAGGTCGATGCCGCCGGAGGTGATGACGAACGTCATGCCGACGGTGACGACGCCGATCACGGACGCCTGGGTGAGGACGAGTTGGAGGTTGCGGGTGTCCAGGAACTCGTCCGGCTTGGTGATGCCGCCGATGACGATCAGTACGGCGAGGACGCCGAGCAGGGAGAGGGTGCGCACGTCGGCGCGGGCCATCAGGCCGCGCCAGGCGGGCGGTCCCCCGGCCGACGGCACCTTGCCGGTGCTGTCCCGGGGCGGGGAGGCGTGCTGCGTCATGACGCCGGGCTTCCTTCCATGACGAGGTCGAGGACACGGTGTTCGTCGAGTTCGCGAGCCGGGGCGGTGTGGACGACGCTGCCTTCGCGGAGCACCAGCACCCGGTCGGCGAGGCCGAGCACTTCGGGGACTTCGCTGGAGACCAGCAGTACGGCGAGGCCCTCGTCCGCCAACCGCCGGACCACCGCGTACAGTTCGGCGCGGGCGCCGACGTCGACGCCTCGGGTGGGTTCGTCGAGCAGCAGGACACGGCAGCCGCGCAGCAGCCAGCGGGCCAGGACGGCCTTCTGCTGGTTGCCGCCGGAGAGGGTGCGCACCGGCGCGGACGGGTTGTCGGGCCGCAGCGACAGCTCGCGGGTCGCGGCCCGCGCGGCCCTCAGCTCGGCGGCGCGGTCGATCCAGCCGCCGCGCGAGAAACGGGACATGGACGACACCGACACGTTGCGGGTGACGGACTCCAGCATCAGCAACGCCTGCGCCTTGCGCTCCTCGGGGGCGAGCCCCAGCCCGGCGCGTACGGCGGCCCGCACGCTGCCGGGCCTGAGCGCCCGCCCTTCCACGAGGACCTGACCGGCGGTCGGCTTGCGGGCTCCGTAGATCGTCTCCAGAATCTCGGAGCGCCCGGAGCCCACCAGTCCGGCGAGCCCGACGATCTCCCCGGGCCGCACGGCCAGGTCGAGGGGCTCGAACTCGCCGTCCCGGGCGAGTCCGCGCACCTCCAGCAGCGGCTTCCCGGCTGTCACGTCCTTGGCCGGCCGCTCGGGAAAGACGTACTCCACGGTGCGGCCCGTCATCAGAGCCACGACCTCGCGCGTCGGCGTCGTCTTCGCGGGCAGCCCGCCCGCCACGGCCCGCCCGTCCTTCAGCACCGTCACCCGGTCGCCGATGCGGCGGATCTCCTCCAGCCGGTGGGAGATGTAGACGACGGCGACTCCGGCGGCGGTGAGATCGCCGACGATGCGGAAGAGGTTGTCGACCTCGTCCGGGTCGAGGGCGGCGGACGGCTCGTCCATCACGATCAGGCGTACGTCGTGGGAGAGCGCCCGCGCCATGGACACGATCTGCTGCTGCGCCGCCGACAACGCGCCGACCAGGCGTGCCGGATCGATCTCGGGGTGCCCGAGTCGCCGCAGCAGAGCGGCGGTCGAGGTGCGGGCCGCCTTTCCCCGTACGACGAAGCCGGCGGCCGTGGGTTCATGGCCGAGGTGGACGTTCTCGGCGACCGACAGGTGCTCGACCAGGTCGAGTTCCTGGTAGATGGTGGCGATGCCGAGGCGCATGGCGGCGATCGGCGAGCGGAGCGTGACCGTCTCGCCGCGCCAGTGGATCGTGCCGGTGTCGGGCTGGTGGGCACCGGCCAGGACCTTGATGAGGGTGGACTTGCCGGCCCCGTTCTGACCGAGCAGACAGTGCACCTCACCGGCCTGGACGTCCAGGTCGACGCCGTCGAGGGCCCGGACTCCGGGGAACGACTTGGTGATGCCGGACATGCTGAGCAGCGGTGGTTCTGGTGCCATGAGGTCCCCTTGGCGGGCGTGCGGGCCGGTTTCAGGGCAAGGTGGGACAAGGCAGAGCAGGTTGGGACAGGGCAGAAGCGGGCAGAGCAGGCAGGGTGGAGCAGCGGGCCGTTCTGGTGAGCCGTGTGGAGCTGGGGCCTACGCGGGTGAGAACAGGTGGTCGCTGATGAGCCGGGCCGCGCCGATGACTCCGGCGGTGGGGCCCAACTCGCCCAGGACGATGGGGAGGTTGCCGGTCGCGAGGGGCAGCGACTGGCGGTAGACCTGGGTGCGGATCGCGGCGAGCAGGGTGTGGCCGAGGCCGGTCACCCCGCCGCCGATCACCACCAGGCCGGGGTTGAAGAAGCTGACGAGACCGGCGATGACCTGGCCGACGCGGTTGCCGCCCTCGCGGATCAGGTCGAGTGCGGTGGCGTCGCCCGCGGCGGCCGCGGCGGCCACGTCGACGGCGGTCAGGGTGCCGCCCGCCTCCAGCCGCGTGGCCAGTTCGACGGAGCGTCCGTGCTGGGCCGCCTCCACGGCGTCCCGGGCGAGGGCCGCGCCGCTGAAGTGGGCCTCCAGACAGCCGCGGTTGCCGCAGGCGCAGGGGCGGCCGTCGGGCACGGCCTGGATGTGCCCGATGTCGCCCGCGCTGCCGGTGACACCGCGGTGGACGTCACCGCCCGCGACGATGCCGCAGCCGATGCCGGTGCCGATCTTGACGCAGAGGAAGTCGCCCACGGAGCGTGCGACGCCCGCGTGCTGCTCCCCCATCGCCATGAGGTTCACGTCGTTGTCGACCATGACCGGGCAGCCGAGTTCCTGGCTGAGCGCCTCCCGCACGGGGAAGCCGTCCCAGCCCGGCATGATCGGCGGAGCCACGGGGACGCCCTCGGGGAAGCGGACCGGACCCGGGACGCCGATGCCGGCGCCGTCGTATCCCTCCGCGAGCCCCGATGCCCTCAACTTCGCGGCCATGGACAGGACTTGCTCGAAGACCGCGACCGGACCCTCGCGCACGTCCATGGGCTGGTTGAGGTGACCGAGGATCTCCAGTTCGGCGTTGGTGACGGCGACGTCGACCGAGGTCGCGCCGATGTCGACGCCGAGGAAACGCAGCCCCGGGTTGAGCCGGATGTTGTGGGAGCGGCGCCCGCCGCGCGAGGCGGCGAGTCCGTCGGCCACGACCAGGCCCGTCTCCAGCAGCCGGTCCACCTCCACGGCCAGCTTGGACCGTGAGAGGTCGATCTGGTCGCCCAGCTGGGCACGGGAGTTGGGGCCGCCGTCGCGCAGCAGCTTCAGCAGCCGGGCCTGGTGGGCGTTCGCGGGTCGCGCCGTCATGCGTCTCACGAGCCCCTCCCCGCCCCAATCGGCCTGTGCGCGCCGGGTTTCGGCCACATCAGTGGCCTGCTTTCGAGGGGAACGTAGCAGCGGCCGTCGGGACTGGGAAGAAGTTGCGCAGAGATTGCCCTCAACTTTCGCCACTCACAGGACAAAGAAGAGACGCGACCCGGAACGCCGCGGCGGTGCTCAGGACTTGGCGCGTGCGTGGTACGACCGTCGCGTGTGCTCGGTGTGCTCCCGCATCAACTGCGTGGCGCGCTGCTCGTCCCGCTCGGTGATCGCGGCGATCATGCCCCGGTGCTCGATCCAGGACTGCCGGCCGCGCCGGCGGGCGACGGGCGTGTAGTACCAACGGACCCGGCGGTCGACCTGCGCGGCCAGTTCGGCGAGGACCGCGTTGCCCGCGAGTTCCATGATCTTCGCGTGGAAGCGGGCGTTGAGGGCGACGGCCGCGTCCACGTCGTCGGCGGCGACGGCCTCCTCCCCGTCCGCGCACAGCTGTTCCAGGGCCGCGATGCCGGCGCTGTCGGCGCGGGCGGCGGCGAGCCGGGCGGCCTCGGCCTCCAGGAGGGTGCGGACGGTGAGGAGTTGGTCGGCCTCCTCCTCGGTCGGCTCGTGCACGAACGCGCCCTGCGCGGGCCGCAGATCGACCCAGCCCTCGGTGTTCAGCCGCTGGAGCGCCTCGCGCACCGGCTGCCGCGAGACGCCGAGATGACCGGCCAGTTCGCTCTCGACCAGGTGCTGGCCCGGGTGGAGGGCACGGGTCGTGATGAGTTCGAGCAGCGCCTCGTAGACGCGGTCACGCAGCGGACCGGGCCGTTCGAGCTTGGGCACCGCGCCCTGCGGCAGTCCTGTCGACAACATCGGTTCCCCTCCTGGGCGAACACCTGCGACTGCGGTCGGTAGCCGGCCGTCACCGGAAAGCCAGATCGATTGTCTTTCGTCTACAGTCTACGGCGCACAAGGACCAGGGAATCGGAGAGACGGCCACCTCACACGACAGGGGTCAGGGGCAGCGGACGACCTGTCCGGCGTACGACAGGTTTCCGCCGAACCCGAACAGCAGCACCGGCTGCCCGCTGGAGATCTTGCCCTGCTCCAGGAGTTTGGAGAACGCGAGCGGGATGCTCCCCGCCGAGGTGTTCCCGGACTCGGCGACATCGCGCGCGACCACGGCGTTGACCGCGCCGAGCTTGAGGGCGAGCGGCTCGATGATGCGCAGGTTGGCCTGGTGCAGCACGACCCCGGCGAGGTCCTCCGGCGCGAGCCCCGCCCGCTCGCAGGCCCGGCGCGCGATGGCCGGAAGCTGTGTCGTCGCCCAGCGGTAGACGCTCTGCCCCTCCTGCGCGAACCGCGCGGGCTGGCCCTCGATGCGCACCGCGTGCCCCATCTCGGGCACCGAACCCCACAGCACCGGCCCGATGCCGGCCTCCTCGGACGCCTCCACGACAGCCGCGCCCGCTCCGTCGCCGACGAGCACACAGGTCGTGCGGTCGGCCCAGTCGGTCACGTCGGACATCTTGTCGGCGCCGATCACCAGTGCCCGGCCCGCGGCGCCCGCGCGGACGGCGTGGTCGGCGGTGGCCAGGGCGTGGGTGAAGCCGGCGCAGACGACGTTGACGTCCATCGCGGCGGGCGAGGGGATGCCGAGCCGGGCCGCGACCCGGGCGGCCATGTTCGGGGAGCGGTCGATGGCGGTGGAGGTGGCGACGAGGACGAGGTCGATGTCGCCGGGGGCGAGACCCGCCGCGGCGAGCGCCTTGGCGGCGGCGTGCGCGGCCAGCTCGTCGACCGGCTCGTCGGGCCCGGCGATGTGGCGGGTACGGATGCCCACCCGGCTCCTGATCCACTCGTCACTGGTGTCGACCATGCCCGCCAGGTCCTCGTTGGTGAGCACCTTGGCGGGCTGGTAGTGGCCGACTGCGGCGATGCGCGAGCCGTTCATCGATGGTGATCCCCTCGAACATCGGGTAGCGGGATTCACCAGTCTGATCAGTGACTCGTGGGTACGGCTGCATGTGATGCCACAGGAATCGCGGGTCCGTGTTGTCGGCTTCCATCAGAGCCGTCCGTCGCCCGGAGCGTTCCCGAACGCCTACCCGGTGAACAGCTGCGTCGCCTTGCGGACGAGCTCGTAGAGCCCGTAGCCGAGCGGCACCCCCACCCACACCCAAGCGAAGGCGATCAGCCCTCGCCGGCCGGGCGGACCGCTACTGCTGGCGCTGGACATCCGCGGCCTCCTTCTCCTTCACCGCCGGGGCGGGGACGTGATGGCGGGGGTGGACGGGCCGGACGAGTTCGTTGGCGACGAAGCCGACGACGAGCAGCCCGATCATGATGAACAGGGACATGGTGTAGAGGGACGAGCCGTCCTTGCCCGCCTCCTCCTGCCGGTCGGCGATCCAGTTCACGATCAGCGGTCCGAGGACGCCGGCCGTGGACCAGGCGGTGAGCAGCCGTCCGTGAATGGCGCCGACCTGGTAGGTCCCGAAGAGGTCCTTCAGGTAGGCGGGGATCGTCGCGAAACCGCCGCCGTAGAAGGACAGGATCACCAGCGCGCACAGGATGAACAGCGGCTTCGACGAGTCGCCGGCCAGTGCGATCAGCCCGTACATGAGCGCACCCGCACCCAGGTACAGGCGGTAGATGTTCTTGCGCCCGATCAGGTCGGAGGTCGACGACCAGCCGATGCGGCCCGCCATGTTGGCGGCGGACAGCAGGGCGACGAAGCCCGCGGCGGCCGACACCGACACCGGTGTGGAGGTGTTCGCGAAGAAGTCCGTGATCATCGGCGCGGCCTTCTCCAGGATGCCGATGCCGGCGGTCACGTTCATGCAGAGCACGATCCACAGACACCAGAACTGCGGTGTGCGCACGGCGTCGCGCGCGGACACCTGGGGCCCGTCGAAGGCGCTGGGCCCGTCACCGACCGGCCGCTCGGTGCGCGGCACCCGGACGAGTAGCACACCGAGCAGCATGAAGACGGCGTACGTCAGCCCGTGCACCAGGAACGCCAGCGCGATCCCGGAGCTGTCGCCGCCGAACGACTCCAGCATCTGCGCCGACCAGGGCGAGGCGATGAGCGCGCCGCCGCCGAAGCCCATGATCGCGATGCCGGTGGCCATGCCGGGCCGGTCCGGGAACCACTTGATCAGGGTGGAGACCGGCGAGATGTAGCCGATGCCGAGGCCGATCCCGCCGACGAAGCCGTAGCCGAGGACGATCAGCCAGTACTGCTCGGTGGCGGCGCCGAGGGCGGAGAGCAGGAAGCCGGACGAGAAGCAGACCAGGGCGACCGTCATGGCCCAGCGCGGTCCGTTGCGCTCCACCAGCGTGCCGCCGAACGCGGCCGACAGTCCGAGCATCACGATGCCCAGCTGGAACGGCAGAGCGCTCTGGGTGCCGCTGAGGCCGAGCGCGGATTCGAGCGGTGGCTTGAACACGCTCCAGGCGTAGGCCTGGCCGATGGACAGATGGACCGACAGAGCGGCGGGCGGAACCAGCCAGCGGCTCCATCCCGGGGGTGCGACCGGTGGACTCATGATCCCGAACGGTAAGGAGGAAGAGGGGAGTTGAGAAGCCGCCGCGTCGATCGTGTGCGATGAGCGGTATCCAGGACGCGACGAACGGTCGAACGCCGTGCGCGACCTCTTGCCGACCTCGATCCATACTGTAGACAATATTTCGTCGACAGGATTCGACTGGTTTCGCACTGCTTCCCAGCCACCTCCGCGGTACTCCCTCGACCGAACGGAGCGTTCCGAAGTGAAAGCTGCAGTCCTCGGCGCCGGTGCCATCGGCGCCTACGTGGGAGCCGCGCTCCGTCGCGCCGGTGCGGACGTGCACCTCGTCGCCCGTGGACCGCATCTGGCGGCCATGAGGTGGCACGGAGTGCGGGTGCTCAGTCCGTGCGGCGACTTCACCGCCCGCGCGCACGCGACCGACGACCCGGCCGAGGTCGGCAACGGGCCGTCGGCTGTGTCGTCTACCCCGCGACCGAACTCGAAGGGCCGGGTGCGGCGTACGAATGACCGCGATACCGCTGGGAGTGCCGCGCCGGCCGGTGGAGTTCACGGTCGACGGCGAGGAGGCCAGGGTCCCCGCGGGCTCGACGATCCTCGACGCGTGCCGGTCCGCCGGGAAGGACGTCCCCACGCTGTGCCAGGGGACACGCTCACGCCCAAGAACGCCCGCCGGGTGTGCGTGGTGGAGGTCGAGGGGTCTTGGACCCTGGTCCCGGCGTGCTCGCGGAGGGTCGAGCCGGGCACGGTGTGCGCGTACTGCGGAGTGGGCTGCGACCTCACGCTCCACGTGCAGGACAATGAGATTGTCAAGGTCACCTCTCCCCACGACAACCCGGTGACCCACGGCAACCTCTGCATCAAGGGCCGTTTCGGCTACCAGCACGTACAGAACCGGGACTGAGGCGCGACATGGGACGAGTCACGGAACGACGCAAGGTGATCCGCATCCGGGACGGGGCCGTCTCCACCCGGCCGGACACGCTCGTCGCCGAGGAACCGCTGGAGATCCGGCTCAACGGCAAGCCGCTGGCGATCACGATGCGCACGCCGGGCGACGACTTCGCGCTGGCGGCGGGGTTCCTGGTGAGCGAGGGCGTGCTGGGCGGGGCGGATGACCTGCGGAACATCGTGTACTGCGCGGGCGCCACGGTGGACGGGTCGAACACGTACAACGTGGTGGACGTGACGACGGCGCCGGAAGTGGTGATCCCCGACATCACCCTCGAACGCAACGTGTACACCACCTCGTCCTGCGGGTTGTGCGGCAAGGCGTCGCTGGACGCGGTCCGTACGACGGCCCGCTGGCCCGTCGACGACACGCACGGCGGTGACGCTCCCCCGGTCCGGCTCGCCCCCGACCTGCTCGCGAGCCTCCCCGACCGGCTGCGCGCGGCCCAGCGGGTCTTCGACCGGACCGGGGGGCTGCACGCGGCGGCCCTGTTCACGGAGGACGGCGAACTGGTCGACATACGGGAGGACGTGGGCCGGCACAACGCGGTCGACAAGCTGGTCGGCCGTGCCTTGCAGCGGGGGGATCTGCCGCTGTCCCGGACGGTCCTGCTGGTCTCGGGGCGGGCCAGCTTCGAGCTCGCCCAGAAGGCGGTGATGGCGGGGATTCCGGTGCTGGCGGCGGTCTCGGCGCCCTCGTCGCTGGCCGTGGACCTCGCCGCGGAGACGGGGCTGACACTGGTGGGCTTCCTACGGGGCAGCTCCATGAACGTGTACGCGGGCGAACACCGGCTCGCCCTGCGGAGCGCGGCCGCCCAGGGCTGAGAAGGCTCCCCGCGACACGGCGGCGGGGCCCCGGATCGGCGGGGAGCGCCCCCTGCGCCGTGCAGGGGCCCCGCCGTGATCAGAAGCTCTGCCGCCGTGAACGCCGTCAGCGTGGGTGGCGATGCCGCCGTACACCCACTACTCCATCCGTGAGTGACACGTGCACGGTTCTTGTGATGTGTGCGATAGCCCAACTAACGTCTGTGATGCGCACCTTGGACGTGGGATGTCCGAATGTTCAGATGCCTGGACACCCGACCAGACGATGAAGGGCGGGCCGCATCATGCCGTCAAGAGTTCGCGCACGTCTCAGAGCTGCCCTCGTCGCGGCCGTCGCCACTACGGCGACGGCCGCGGCATTGAGTCCGGCGCAGTCCCAACCCACCGCCCGGACCGCGCCGTTCGAGCAACAGGTGCTGTTCCGGGCCGGTCAGGATCCGGGCTACGCCTGCTTCCGCATTCCGGCGATCGTGAAGAGCAAGAGCGGCACGTTACTGGCCTTCGCCGAGGGACGGGTGCTCAACTGCGGTGACGCCGCCGACATCGACATCGTCCTCAAGCGGTCGACCGACGGCGGCCGCACCTGGGGGCCGCTCCAGGTCGTCAACGAGGGCGACGGGGACACCCACGGCAACCCGGCGCCGATCGTGGACCGCGAGACCGGCCGCATCCTGCTGGCGGAGACGTACAACACGGGCCGTACGGACAGCGGGAATTGCTCCGTCCCCTGTGACCGCACTCCGCATCTGCAGTACAGCGACGACGACGGACGGACCTGGTCCGAGCCGCGCGATCTGAGCGACGAGATACTGCCCGCGCACTGGAACTCCTGGTACGCCACCGGCCCCGTGCACGGCATCCAGCTCACCCGGGGCAAGCACGCCGGGCGCCTCGTCTTCGGCGTCAACACCGAGACCTGGGACGGCAGTCGGGTCACCGCCAACCACGCCGCCCTCATCGTCAGCGACGACGGCGGCGACAACTGGCGGATCGGCGCCACCGACTCCTGGCCCATCGCCGCCGACGACGGCACCTTCCGGCAGAAGCCGTCCGAGGTGACCCTCACCGAGCGCGCGGACGGCACGATCCTCATCAGCGGCCGGGAACAGGACGGCACGGATCTCGGGCACCGCTCCCAGACGTACAGCCGCGACGGCGGCGACAGCTTCACCGGCCCGTTCCGCGGCCTTGCGGACCTCTACACGCCCCAGGTGCAGGGCGCCACGCTCCGCCTGGGCGACCGCATGCTGCTGTCCGCGCCCGCCGACCCCGACCGGCGGCGGACCATGATGGTCCGGTCCTCCTGGAACGGGGGCACCACCTGGGACAGCGTGGACCGCGGCAAGGTCGTGACCACGGACTGGTCGGGGTACTCCGACATGGTGGGCATCGACGCGTCCACGGTGGGCCTGATGTACGAGGGCGGCGCCGTCGACGCGCGCGACGAGATCCGCTTCGCCCGCTTCACGGAGGACTGGCTCGGTCCCCGCCGCGGCCCCGACCCGACCACCCCCGACCTCGCGCCGCGCGCGCCCCGCGCGACCGTCCTCGGCGGTGCCGCCACGACCGACGGCGTGTTCGGCCGGGCCCTGGAGTTCGACGGCGCGGACGACGCCGTACGCCTGCCGTACCGCTCCCGACTCCCGCTCGGGACGGGGGACTTCACGGCCTCGCTCTTCTTCCGCTACTCCGCCACCGGCGGCGAGCAGCCGTTTTTGTGGATGGGCGGGATCGGCAGCACCCAGCCCCAGATCTGGCTGCGCGGCGAGCCCGACAACGACCGGGTGCGGGCCCTGATCACCACGCGGGAGGGATTCCGGACCGTGCGCACCGCCTCCGTCTGGGCCGACGGCGCGCACAACGACGGGCGCTGGCACCACCTCGTCCTGCGGCGCGGCGCCGGCGAGCTGACGCTCTTCCTCGACGGTACGGCCATCAGCACCGCGGACGTGGCCGGTTCGGTCAGCCGCAACTCGCCGTTCGGCGTGCACATCGGCCAGCGCATGGACAGCCGCGCCTTCCTCACCGGCGCGATCGACGACGTCCGCGTGTGGAACCGGGCGCTCGGCGACACCGAGGTCAAGGCCGCGGCGCAGGTCACCGGCCGTAAGTCCTCGGCCACCCGCGACACCGTGCTGTGGCTGCCCATGGACCGGGTGCGCTGAGGCCACTACCGTCCCAGGGGTGCCCGACGACACACGAGCACGGCAGCGTACGGGAGCCGGCCTCGGACTGCTGCTGGCCCTGGTTCTCGCGGCCGTGCTGCTCACCGCCCTCCCGGACGACGGCGAACGGGAGGGCGGCGGCGCGTGCGCACCGCGCACGGTCGCGTCCTGGTCGGCCGACGACAAGCTCACCGCCGAGTTCGCCCGCTACGGCGACGATCCCACCCGCGCCGACGACTGGACCGGCGGCGACGGCACCCACTCGGTGCGGCTGCCGGACGGGCGGCTGCTGTGGCTGTTCTCGGACACCTACCTCGGGCGGGTGTACGCGCCGCCCAACCCGTTCGGCGAGTCCCACACCTGGCGGGACACCGCCGCTCCCCTGGTGCGCAACTCGGCGGTCGTCATGCGCGACGGCCGTCTGGAGCGCACCCTCGCCGCCCCGATCTTCCCGGACCCCGCGCCGAACCAGTGGCGCTGGCCGGTCGCGGCCCGCGTCGAGCCCCGCTCCCCCGGCTCGTCCGAGCAGGTCGTACGGGTGCTGCTGTGGGTGCGCACGGCGGGCCAGTCCCCCTGGATCTACGGTGTGCCGACCGCCACCGAGGTCGCCACGCTCTCGCTGCCCGAGCTGCGGGTCGAGTCGTTCGCGAAGGTCCTCGACCAGCAGCTGGTGCCGGATCCCTCCCGGCGTGTCCTGTTCGGCACGACGCTGGTCGAGGAGGGCGGCTGGACGTACGTCTTCGGTGGTGACGACGGGCAGGCCGTGTCCCGGCCGGCCTCGCACGCGTACGTCGCGCGGGTGCCGGAGGGCAGGCTCGCGGAGCCGGGCGCCTGGCGGTACTGGGACGGATCGCGGTGGGCGCAGGCGGGTTCCCGGCCGCGTGCGGTGCTCGGGGACGGGCAGCGCAAGGGGGTGGGGAGCGCGTTCTCGGTGGTGCGGGTGCGGGGGACGTACGTCCTGTTCACCATGGCCGCGGGTACCGACGGGCTGACGACCGTGACGTCGTACTGGGCCTGCTCCCCGACCGGCCCGTGGCACGGGCCGACGAAGGACTTCAGCCCGGCGCTGCCGCAGGGCGGCCAGGTCGCCGCCTACAACCCGCAGACACATCCCGAACTGAGCGGCGGCGGGCGTCTCGTCCTGAGCTACGACGTCAACTGGCTGGAGACGACCGGCGCCGCGGCGCAGCTCAGCCGGAACGTGTCCCTGTACCGACCGCGGTTCGTGACGCTGCGGCTGGCCCCGACACGGTGACCGGCTCCCCGGCGTCGCGGGCGCGGCGCTTGGCGGTGACCGCGCACACCATCAGCTGCATCTGGTGGAAGAGCATCAGCGGCAGCACGGCCAGCGAGGCATGGGCGCCGAACAGGACGCTCGCCATGGGCAGGCCGGCGGCGAGGGACTTCTTCGAGCCCGCGAACTGGATCGCGATGCGGTCCTCGCGGCTGAAGCGCAGCGCCTTGGCTCCGTACCAGGTCAGGGTGAGCATCACGGCCAGCAGCACCGCCTCGACGGCGAGCAGGCCGGCCAGCCGGACGGGGCTCACCTGGTGCCAGATGCCCTGGACCATGCCCTGGCTGAACGCGGTGTAGACGACGAGCAGGATCGAGCCGCGGTCGACGAGTCCGAGGACCTTCTTGTGCCGGGTGACGAAACCGCCGATCCAGCGGCGCAGCGCCTGCCCCGCGAGGAACGGCACCAGCAGCTGCAGCACGATCTTCAGCAGCGAGTCGGCGGAGAAGCCGCCGGCTCCGGAGCCGAGCACGGCCGCGGCGAGGAGCGGGGTGAGGACGATGCCCACGAGCGAGGAGAAGGAGCCCGCGCAGATCGCCGCGGGCACGTTGCCCCGGGCCATCGAGGTGAAGGCGATCGACGACTGGATCGTCGACGGGACGAGGGTGAGAAACAGCAGGCCCTGGTAGAGCGGGTGGGTCAGGAAGACCGGGACGAGCCCGCGGGCGGCCAGGCCCAGCAGTGGGAAGACGACGAAGGTGCAGGCCAGGACGGTGACGTGGAGGCGCCAGTGCTTCAGCCCGTCCAGCGCCTCACGGGTGGACAGCCGGGCGCCGTAGAGGAAGAACAGGAAGGCGATCGCCGCCGTGGAGGCACCGGACGCGACGTCGGAGGCCGTCCCGCGCGCCGGGAAGAGGGCCGCGAGGCCCACGGTCCCGAGCAGCAGCAGGATGTACGGGTCGATCGGCATCCAACGGGGCCATCGCAGGCGTTTCACTGTGCTCCACTACTTCGCTGTCGTACGCGGTTGTCGCATCGCCGTGCTTCGGGTTCCCGGCACGGACGTGCCCTCTCCATCGTCCTGCGCCGGTCAGCGATCGGGAATCCGGCATACCACTCTGACTGTCATCACGTTCCGCGATGACCACCGGTAGCCTTGGGGCCATGTACGACCCCTCCCACCTGCGGACGTTCCTCGCGGTGGCCCAGACGCTCAGCTTCACCCAGGCCGCCCGGCGCCTCGGCCTGCGTCAGTCGACCGTCAGCCAGCACGTACGGCGGCTGGAGGACGCCACCGGGCGTCCGCTGTTCACCCGGGACACCCATTCCGTGGAGCTGACCGAGGACGGCGAGGCGATGCTCGGCTTCGCCCGCCGGATCCTGGAGGTGCACGAGCAGGCGGCGGCGTTCTTCACCGGCACCCGGCTGCGCGGCCGGCTCCGCTTCGGCGCGTCCGAGGACTTCGTCCTCACCCGTCTGCCGGAGATCCTGGAGGGCTTCCGCTACGACCACCCGGAGGTCGACCTGGAACTGACGGTCGAACTCTCGGGCACGCTGCACGAGCAGCTGGCCGCCGGAAAGCTGGACCTGGTGCTGGCCAAGCGGCGCCCCGAGGACTCCCGGGGCGAGCTGGTCTGGCACGACCGGCTGGTGTGGATCGGCGCGGAGCGGCTGCGCCTGGAGCCGGACCGCCCGGTTCCGTTGATCGTCTATCCGCCGCCGGGCATCAGCAGGGCGCTCGCGTTGGAGGCGCTGGAACGGCAGGGGCGTGACTGGCGGATCGTGTGCACGAGCGGCAGCCTCAACGGGCTGATCGCGGCGGCCCGGGCCGGGCTCGGCGTGATGGCGCACTCGCGCGGGCTGATTCCGCCGGGTCTGGCGCGTGTGCCCGACCGCTCCGGGCTCCCGGAACTGGGCCGCGTCGACTTCGTCCTGGCCCACGGCCGCCGTCACACACCCGCCCAGGGCGCCGCGGACGCGCTGGCCGCGGCGATCCTGGCGGGCGGGGACCGGTTGCACCGGCGCCGGGGCGACTAGCCGCCCCGGTGTGACAGGTCGCGGTGCCCGTACGCTGACCAAGGAGAGGACGGCCGAGGAGAGGACGGAGCGTCGGGGACGACGTGGTCGACCGGGTCGGCGGGGCGCGGTCGGGTCGTACAGATTCGGTGGAGATCACGGGCCCGAAACTTACTCAACCGTCAGTTTTCTGTCCGACCCTTCCCCATGTGCGCGCATTTTCCGGCGCGGACCAGGCATACCTGAGCACTGCTCTGTTTTTCGGCCCCCTCCCGCCCCACCGGCGGGTGGGGTAGCTTTCACGGCGCTGAGCGGAGCGTCAGCCGAGGCATTCGGAGCGGGGAGCGGGGTTTGCGCGAGTTCACCAACCCTCCGTTGGCGTTGGCGCCGCCGGTGGGCGGTCTGGCCGACGTCGTCTTCGAGCATGCCCAGGACGACCCGCTGAACGTCGCCCTCGGCCGCAAGGACGCGAGCGGGCGGTGGCGGGACGTCACCTCCGCCGAGTTCCGGGACGAGGTGCTCGCCCTCGCCAAGGGCCTCCTGGCCCGGGGCATCCGGTTCGGCGACCGGGTCGCGATCATGTCCCGCACCCGGTACGAGTGGACGCTGTTCGACTTCGCCCTGTGGACCATCGGTGCCCAGGTGGTGCCGGTCTACCCCACCTCCTCGGCCGAGCAGTGCTTCTGGATGCTGTACGACGCCGAGTGCTCGGCCGCGATAGTGGAGCACGAGGACCACGCGATGACGATCGCCACCGTCATCGACCGGCTGCCCCGGCTGCACCAGCTGTGGCAGCTGGACGCGGGCGCCGTGCAGGAGCTGTACGAGGCCGGCGCCCACCTCGACGACGAGGTCGTCCACCGGCACCGGCAGGCGGTCACGCCCGACTCGGTCGCGACGATCATCTACACCTCGGGCACGACCGGGCGTCCCAAGGGCTGTGTCATCTCGCACGGCAACTTCATGTACGAGGCGGACACCGTCATCGAGCGCTGGGAGCCGGTGTTCCACTCCAAGAAGGGCGACGAGGCGGCGACCCTGCTGTTCCTGCCGCTCGCGCACGTCTTCGGGCGCATGGTGCAGGTCGCCGCGATCCGCGGCCGGGTGCGCTTCGGCCACCAGCCGCAGATGAACGCGGCCGCCCTGCTGCCGGACCTCGCGGCGTTCAGGCCGACGTTCTTCCTGGCCGTGCCGTACATCTTCGAGAAGGTCTTCAACGCCGCCCGCCGCAAGGCCGAGAAGGAGGGCAGGGCCGGCGCCTTCGAGAAGGCCGTGGAGGTCGCCGTGAAGTACGCGGACGCGCTGGAGGCCAAGGCGTGGGGCATCGGCCCGGGCCCGTCGGCCGGTCTGCGGATGCAGCACCAACTGTTCGACAAGCTCGTCTACTCCAAGATGCGAGCGGCGATGGGCGGCCGCATCCGGCACGCGATGTCCGGCGGTTCGGCGATGGACCGGCGGCTGGGGTTGTTCTTCGCCGGCGCGGGCGTGCACATCTACGAGGGCTACGGCCTCACCGAGTCCACAGCGGCCGCGACCGCCAACCCACCGCACCGCACCCGGTACGGCACCGTCGGTCAACCCATTCCGGGCATGACCGTGCACATCGCGGACGACGGCGAGATCTGGCTGCACGGGGCCAACGTCTTCCAGGGCTACCTCAACAACCAGAAGGCCACCGACGAGACCCTGCACGACGGCTGGCTGGCCACCGGCGACCTGGGCTCCCTCGACGAGGACGGCTACCTCACCATCACCGGCCGCAAGAAGGAGATTCTTGTCACATCCAGCGGCAAGAGCGTCTCGCCGGGGGCGCTGGAGGAGCGCGTCCGCGACCACCCCCTGGTCGCCCAGTGCATCGTCGTCGGCAACGACCGCCCGTACATCGCGGCCCTGGTCACCCTGGAGCAAGAGGCCGTCGAGCACTGGCTGATGATGCGCGACAAGCCCCGGATGACGCCGGCTCAACTGGTGCGCGACCCGGACCTGGAGACGGAGGTGCGGCGCGCGGTCGTCGCCGCCAACACCCTTGTCTCGCAGGCCGAGTCGATCCGTACGTTCCGTATCCTCGCCCAGCCGTTCACCGAGGAACACGGACTGCTCACACCGTCGTTGAAGATGAAGCGCAAGGCGATCGAGAACGCCTACGCCAACGAGGTCGAGGCGCTGTACCGAGCCTGAGGTCCGGATCGGTTCGAACGGATTCTCCGGTCAGGAATGCATCGCGGCCCGTGATCGTTGACGATGTGAGTACCACCTGACGACAACCGTAAGGATCCATAGCTCGTGAGCAGCAAGGTCCCCCACACCACCCTCAACAACGGCGTCGAGATGCCCCAGCTGGGCTTCGGCGTCTGGCAGGTGCCGGACGACGAGGCGGAGCGGGCGGTCAGCACCGCGCTGGAGGCCGGGTACCGCAGCATCGACACAGCGGCGATCTACGGCAACGAGGAGGGCACCGGAAAGGCCATCGCCGCCTCCGGCCTCCCCCGCGAGGATGTCTTCGTCACCACCAAGCTCTGGAACAGCGACCAGGGGTACGACTCCACGCTTCGTGCCTTCGACGTGTCGCTGAAGAAGCTGGGCCTGGACTACGTCGACCTGTACCTCATCCACTGGCCGCTGCCGGCCCGCGGCACGTACGTCGACACGTACAAGGCGTTCGAGAAGCTCCACGCCGACGGCCGTATCCGCGCGATCGGTGTCTCCAACTTCCTTCCGGAGCACCTTGAGCGGCTGATCGACGAGACGTCGGTCGTCCCGGCGCTCAACCAGATCGAGCTGCACCCGCACCTGCAGCAGCGCGCCTCCCGCGAGTACCACGCCGCGCAGGGCATCGCCACCGAGGCATGGTCGCCGCTCGGCCAGGGCAAGGGCCTGCTGGAGGTCCCGGCGATCGTCGCCATCGCGCAGAAGCACGGCCGCACCCCGGCCCAGATCGTGCTGCGCTGGCACCTGCAGCTGGGCAACGTCGTGATCCCGAAGTCCGTGACGCCGTCGCGGATCAAGGAGAACATCGAGGTCTTCGACTTCAGCCTGGACGACGAGGACCTCGCGGCGATCAGCGCGCTGAACGAGGACCGGCGTATCGGTCCGGACCCGGCGACGTTCGACATGGCCTGACGGCCGCGTCCGCGCACCCGGCACCGTTTCGGTGAGACCGTCCGCCCGCCGCTCGGCTGTCCGAGCGGCGGGCGGAGGCGTGCGCGGAACCGGATCGCGGGCCGATTCCCGCGCGGGACTCCTCAGTCGCCGCGCACGTCGGTGAAGACGACCTCGAACTCCTCCAGTCCGGTCACGGTCGCATGCGCCTTGGCCGCGCCTTCGTGCCTGGCCGCCGCCTGACCGGAGCGGGACGCCTCCAGGGACGCGTGGTCGACGAAGATCACTCCGACCAACCCGCGCCCCCGCCCTCTGTCGACCAGCAGGGACGCCCGGGCCAGCCCCGTGAGGGTCTCCAGCCGGGGCACCACCGTCGCCCGGAACGTGTCGGCGAGCAGGTCCGCGTCCATGGGGTCGAACTCCAGCCTGGTGAGCCGCAGTCCGCCGCCCGCCTGCGGCTGCCGGGCCTGGTGGAAGACCAACGCCTCGTAGTTGTCGACCGCGAGGGTCCCCGCGAACGGCTCCAGCATCGCCGCCCGCCGCTCGCGCAGCACCTCGTCGCTGTTGCGCCGGGCCTGCTCCGACTCCCACCAACTCGCCGCCAGGAGTTTCCCGAGCGTCCGGTCCACGAAGACACTTGCCCCGCGGTATCCCGGGCGGTCTTCCAGCAGGTCCCGCCCCTCTGTGTTCATTGCCCTGATGGCAGTGTCGATCTTCGTGGGATCGCCGGTCGCGTAGAGGGCGCGTACGAACATGACACCTCCCGGAAAGCCGGGCCATATCCGAAATCTTCGGCATGTCCAGTCTTCTACTGGGGTCATGACGTCGCAATCAGCCACCCGGTAAGGAAACTTTCCTGAAAGAAGGGCACCCCATAAAAGAAGGCCACCGTCCCCGTCTGCGGTGCGAACGGCGCCGTCTTCTGGAAGGCCGACATGGACATCGACTGCGACGGCCGGCGCACGGCCAAGTGCAACGAGCACACCGACCCCTGGTTCCTGCCCGACACGGCGTTCCACCAGTCCGACGGGGAACCGCTGAGGTCCGATGCGCCGCCGTACGTCGTCGTGCCCGGTGCCAGCGAAACGTGGGACTACTCCACGGCGGACATCAAGGGCGGCGGCGTGGCCGCCGTCGTCCACGACGACCAGGTCCTGTACGCCGTCTTCCGAGGTGACGTACATCCTCTTCGCGAACTCCCAGGTCTCGCCCATCGAGGACCACGGCGCGGCGGTCTCGCTGGGCGAGAAACGGGCGGAGGAGTTCATCGAGAGCAACTGACCCCCGGACGGCGTGCTCACCGGCGTCACTGGGTCCGCACGGCCGTGTACACGGTCTGCGCCGCGAGCACGAACAGATCGGGACGGTGGTGCACGCTCGCCTTGTCGTCCGGGTCGAGCAGCCGGTCGAGGGTCGCGCGGTCGTCGGCGTCGAGGTGATCGGCCAGCCCCTCGCGGGTGCGGGTCAGCGTGGCGGCGACGAAGGCGCGGGCGCGGTCCGTGGTCGGGGCCGGCAGGTCGAGCAGGAAGGTGCGGGTGCCGGTGGGCCTGAGTCCGGCGGCGGTGAGCAGCGCCGGCCAGTCCTCGGTCTCGGCGACGGAGCCGGGCAGGTCGTCGCGCATCGCCGCGAACCGCTGCGCTTCCAGTGCGTCGAGACGCTCCTGCAGCCCGGGGCGCCCGAAGCCGATGTCGCGCGGCAGGAACCGGCTCGGGAGACCGCCCTCCTGCAGCGCCAGCGTGCCGCCGTGTGCGAGGCGGTCGGCGAAGGCGGCGAGGGCGGCGCGCTGGTCGCCGAGGTGGTGCAGAGTGCGGCTCACCCACAGCAGATCGACGGGGTAGTCCAAGTCGTCCAGGACGTCCGGCAGTTCACCGGCGAGGGTCCCGAAGCGGTCGGCGACACCGAGCCGCTCGGCGCGCGCCCGGGCCCGCTCCAGCAGCGGTTCGGATCCGTCGACGGCGACGACCCGGGCGCCGGGGAAGGCGTCGGCCAGCAGACAGGCGACGACGCCGGGCCCGCTGCCCGCGTCCACGATCAGCCCCGGCTCGGTCTGCCGCTTGGCCAGCCAGGCCATGGCGTGCTCGTACATGGGCGTGAACAGCTCCGCCTGCGCCTCCAGCAGCGGGGCCATCTCGTTCCAGTCGATGTCGCTGTGGTCGTGGTGATGATGGTGATCGTGGTGCTCGTGCTGGTGGTGCCGGTGGTCGTCGTGCGCCATGGTGGTCAGCCTCTCGTCCGGATGCCGCCAGCGTGCGACGACGCACCGCCACGGGGCCACTGTCCTTGCCGCATCGGCAAAAGCGGGGCAAAAAAATGAGGTGCGGAGGCGGGCTCCGGTCACCCAGGATGGCCCGATGAACGACGAGATGGTGGAGCGCTTCCTCGAGGACGGGTTCGTGAAGATCGAGGCGGCCTTCCCGCCGCGCGTCGCCGAGCACTGCGCGCGGTTGCTGTGGCGGGAGACGGGGTACGACCCGGAGGACCCCGGCACCTGGAAGGACCCGGTGTACTGGGTGTACGACCTGGCGCAGGGCCCGTTCGCGGCCGCCGTCAACACCCCGGTCCTGCATGAGGCGTTCGATGCGCTGGTGGGTGAGGACCGATGGCAGTCCCGCTACTCGCTGGGCAGCTTCCCGCTGCGCTTCCCGCACGAGGAGGAACCCGACGACGCGGGCTGGCACATCGAGGGCAGCTACGTACCCGAAGGCGCCGCGCACCCGCACACGAACATACGCTCCAAGGACCGTGCGCTGCTCATGCTGTTCCTGTTCAGCGAGGTCACCGAGGACGACGCCCCGACCCGCATCCGGGTCGGCTCGCACCTCGACGTACCGGCGGTCCTGGAACCGTACGGCGAGGCCGGCGCGTCCTTCCTGGAGCTCGGCCCGAAGGTCGCCGAAGCCTCCGCGCACCGTCCGCTCGCCCACGCCACCGGCCGCCCCGGCGACGTCTATCTGTGCCATCCCTTCCTGGTCCACGCCGCCCAGCCCCACCACGGCACCCGCCCCCGCTTCATGGCGCAGCCGCCGCTGCACCCGGCGGAGCAGTGCGAGCTGGAGCGGGCCGACGGGAACTACTCGGCGGTGGAGTTCGCGATCCGCCGGGGCCTGGCCCGGGAGTAGGGCCGGGCGAGGCCCCGGCGGGGCCGGTCAGCCGGTTACGACAGCGGCGGGTACGCGTTCCGCATCAGCTCCTGGAACTGGGCCGAGAACCAGTGCCCGGAGATCGGGGCGTTCGGCAGAGCGCCGGACAGGTTGTTGCCGTTGCGCGGGTTGCCCGTGTAGGTCGGGTCGCACATGCGGTCGAAGCCCTTGCCCTCGTCGTTCGGGATCTCCTTGCTGGCGCCGTCGGACTCACCCGGCGGCTTCATCCAGACGTACGCGTCGATCCCGGCCGCCGGGTTGGCCTGCGGGCGCTCGCCGAGGCCGGCGCCGGACTGGTTGCACCAGTTGCCGATGTGGATGCGGCGGTCGTAGCGGCCGCCGTTGACGTACGTGTCGACGTTCGTCATCGCACCGGGACCGGCGGGCCGTGCGCTGCCGCCCCAGCCGTTGCGGGAGGTGTCGATCAGCATGCCGATGCCGGAGTTGAAGCCGGCCGTGATCAACTGGTTGCGGAACGCCTGTGCGAAGGACAGCTCGTCGACGTACCGGTTCCAGTCGACCCACTTGGACTCACGCACGGACTTGCCGCCGACGGAGTCGTTGATGGTGAAGTTGTTCTCCTTCAGGGCGCTGTAGTTGGCCGTGTTGGTGATGAAGCCGTGGACGTCGTTGACGGTGGCGCCCTCGGTGGTGGCCGCCTCCTTCATCAGGGCGGCGCTGGGGGCGAAGTTGTCGTCCCAGCCGATCCAGCCGTGGTGGCCGGCGTCGATGTAGTTGTAGACGTTGGCCGCGTCACCGAGCTTGTTGAGGGCGTAGCCCACGCCCTTCTGGTAGTTGCCGTTGGCCTTCATCACGTCGCACTGCGGCGTGGCGGTCGGCCGGCTGCCGGTGTTGGTGATCAGGTTGGGCAGCGAGTCGATCTCGATGGTGTTCACGATCCGCAGCGAGGCGTACTTCGGGTCGGCGAGGATCGCGGCGATCGGGTCGATGTACTCGGTCTTGTACCGGTTGATCTCCGTCGGACCGAGTTCGCCGTTGGAGGCGAGCGCGGCGCAGTCGCGTCCCGGCAGGTTGTAGATCACCAACTGGACGACGAGTTCGCCGGAGCCCTTCTGGCGCAGCGCCTCGTCGAGGTGGGCGCGCAGGCCCATGCCGCCGTTGACGCCGTTGATGGCGGCGATCCGGTCGAGCCAGACGCCGGTCGGCTGGTTGGCGATACGGCTGCCGCCCGGCTCGGCGGCGGCCTTCGCGGACCACTCCGGGTTCACGTACACCTTGGCGCCGGAGTACGGGTTGTCGACCTTCGGACCGGTCGGGTCGGGTCCGGGTCCAGGTCCCGAGCCGCCGTCGACGTTGCAGGTCACGCCGTCGAGCGTGAAGGTGGCCGGGATCGCGTTGGAGCCGCTGTAGGAGGCCTGGAAGCCGAAGCTGACCGAACCGCCGGTCGACAGTGTGCCGTTGTAGGACTCGTTGGTCGCGGTGACGGCCGCGCCGCTCTGGCTCAGCTTGGCGTTCCAGCCATTGGTGATCTTCTGGTTTCCGGCGTACGACCACTTCACCGACCAGTTCGACTTGGCGGCGCCCTGGTTGGTGACCGTCACGGCGGCGGTGAAGCCGGTGGCCCACTGGTTCTGCACCTTGTAGTCGACGGTGCAGGGCACGGCGGCCGTGCCGATTCCGCCGGGGACCGCGGCGAGCGCGGTTCCCGAGGCCCCGGCCCCGGCGACCAGGGCGAGGGCGGCGAGCATCGCTGTTCTGGTACGAGTCATGAGTGCGGGTTTCCTTCTTCGTGAGGGGAGTTGTCCGTCGAGGGCGCCTGGACGATCACGCGGCCCGATGCCGTACGACGTGGGCCAGTGCGGCCGCCGCGGCGGTCGGGCCGCGACCGGGGCGAGCGTGGGGTCCCGGCAGCTCTGGTTCGCGCGGGCGTTGAAGTGGTGGACGTGCCAGGCGGCGCACCGGTGTCCCGTATGGCGTCGACGAGGTCCCGCGCGCCGTTGACGACGGCGTCCTCGGACCAGGCGCACGCGCCGGCGACGGCTAAAAGTACTGAACGCGGGGGGTGTCGCATGAGCGACTCCTTGCAGATCGGGCGCGTCGGGACGGACGCGTCGACTGATGGAATCGCTCCCACTGGTGTCAATGAAGCTAGCGCCAAGTGACGGTAAAGGACAGAGGAGTTACTGACTTTTACTCAACTGAACGCATCGAATCTTTTCGACTCTTCAAGAACCTTGACCGCTTGCATACCCGTCCTCACTATGGGAGCGCTCCCACTGGTTCAAACCTTGACTTCTCCGAGCCGCAAGGAGGAACCAGCACGTGCATCCCCCACGCAGACGCAGAGCGGTACGACGGTTCTGGACGGCCGTCGTCGCGACTCTGGCGCTTCCTTTGACCATGTTGAGTACGGGTTCGACCACCGCTCAGGCAGCGGCACTTCAGTGCAGTGTCGACTACAAGACCAACGACTGGGGTTCCGGCTTCACCGCGGACCTGACCCTCACCAACCGCGGCACGGACGCCATCAACGGCTGGACCCTGACCTACAGCTACGCGGGCAACCAGAAGCTCAGCAACGGCTGGAACGGCACCTGGTCCCAGTCCGGGCAGCAGGTCACGGTGAAGAGTGCCTCGTACAACGCGGCGATCGCCGCCGGCGCGGCGGTGAGCACGGGCGCACAGTTCACCTACAGCGGCACCAACACCGCCCCCACGAACTTCGCGATCAACGGCACCACCTGCACCGGCGCCCACCAACCCCCCATCACCGTGCTGACCAGCCCGGCGGCGGGCGCCGTGTACACGCGTGGCGACGCGGTCCCGCTCGCGGCCACGGCCGCCGCCGCGGACGGCGCGTCGATCAGCAAGGTCGAGTTCTACGACGACACCACGCTGCTCGGCACGGACACGACGGCGCCGTACTCGCTCTCGGTCTCCAGCTTGACCGTGGGCAGTCATTCACTGCTGGCGAAGGCGTACGACAGCCTGGGCGCGTCCGCGGAGTCCACTCCGGTCGGCGTCACGGTCGCCGCGGGTCCCGCCGTGGTGGCCTCGGCGACCCAACTGGCCGTCCAGGCGGGCAGGACGGGCTCGTACGACGTGAAGCTGTCGACCCAGCCGTCCGCCAACGTGACCGTCACGACCGCCCGGACCGGCGGCAACACCGGCCTGTCGGTGACCGGCGGCGCCTCGCTCACCTTCACCCCCTCCAACTGGAACACCGCGCAGAAGGTGACCATCACCGCCGACAACTCCGGTACCGGCTCGGCGACCTTCGAGTCGACGGCGACCGGTCACGGCCAGGCGTCGGTCACGGTGACCCAGATCGCGGCGACCAAGGCGTACGACGCCCGCTTCCTGGAGCTGTACGGCAAGATCACCAACCCGGCGAACGGCTACTTCTCCCCCGAGGGCATCCCCTACCACTCGGTCGAGACGCTGATCGTCGAGGCGCCGGACCACGGCCATGAGACGACGTCCGAGGCCTACAGCTACCTTCTCTGGCTGCAGGCGATGTACGGCAAGGTCACAGGCGACTGGTCCAAGTTCAACGGCGCCTGGGAGATCATGGAGAAGTACATGATCCCGACCCGCGCCGACCAGCCGACCAACTCCTTCTACAACGCCTCGAAGCCGGCGACCTACGCACCCGAGCTGGACACACCGAACGAGTACCCGGCCAAGCTCGACGCCGGCGTCCCGGTCGGCCGGGACCCGATCGCGGCCGAACTGAAGAGCGCGTACGGCACGGACGACGTCTACGGCATGCACTGGCTCCAGGACGTCGACAACGTCTACGGCTTCGGCAACTCGCCGGGCAAGTGCGAGGCGGGGCCGACCGACACGGGGCCGTCGTACATCAACACCTTCCAGCGCGGTGCGCAGGAGTCGGTGTGGGAGACGGTGCCGCAGCCGACCTGCGACGCCTTCAAGTACGGCGGGATGAACGGGTATCTGGACCTGTTCACGGGTGACGCGTCGTACGCCAAGCAGTGGAAGTTCACCAACGCCCCGGACGCCGACGCGCGTGCGGTGCAGGCCGCGTACTGGGCCGACAAGTGGGCCGACGCGCAGGGCAAGGGCGGCGAGATCTCCGCGACCGTGGCCAAGGCCGCGAAGATGGGCGACTACCTGCGCTACGCGATGTACGACAAGTACTTCAAGAAGGTCGGCACCTGTGTGGGGGCCTCGTCCTGCCCGGCCGGCACCGGCAAGGACGCCTCGCACTACCTGATGTCCTGGTACTACGCCTGGGGCGGCGCCACCGACACCTCGGCGGGCTGGGCCTGGCGCATCGGCTCCAGCCACGCGCACGGCGGCTACCAGAACCCGATGGCCGCGTACGCCCTGGCCAACTACGCCGACCTGAAGCCGAAGTCGGCGACGGGACAGGCGGACTGGGCCAAGTCGCTGCAGCGGCAGGTCGAGTTCTACCGCTGGCTCCAGTCCAGCGAGGGCGCGATCGCGGGCGGTGCGACCAACAGCTGGGCGGGCCGGTACGCGACCCCGCCGACCGGGAAGTCGACGTTCTACGGCATGTACTACGACCAGCAGCCCGTCTACCACGACCCGCCGTCCAACCAGTGGTTCGGCTTCCAGGCGTGGTCGATGGAGCGGGTGGCCGAGTACTACCAGCAGACGGGGAACGCGGCCGCCAAGGCCGTCCTCGACAAGTGGGTCGACTGGGCGCTGTCCCACACCACGATCAACCCGGACGGCACCTTCCGGTTCCCGTCCACGCTCCAGTGGTCGGGCCAGCCCGACACCTGGAACCCGTCGAGTCCGGGCGCCAACAACGGACTTCACGTCACCGTCGCCGACTACACCAACGACGTCGGGGTGGCGGCCGCGTACGCCAAGACCCTGACGTACTACGCCGACCGCTCCGGTGACACCCAGGCCGCGGCCACGGCCAAGGCGTTCCTGGACGGCATGTGGGACAACCACCAGGACAGCCTGGGCATCGCCGTCCCGGAGACCCGCGCCGACTACAACCGCTTCGACGACCGGATCTACGTCCCGAGCGGCTGGACCGGCACCATGCCGAACGGCGACGCGATCAACTCGTCGTCGACCTTCGACTCGATCCGCTCGTTCTACGAGGACGACCCGGCCTGGTCGAAGATCGAGGCGTATCTCGCGGGCGGTGCGGCGCCGTCGTTCACGTATCACCGCTTCTGGGCCCAGGCGGACATCGCGCTCGCCTTCGGCTCGTACGCGGAGCTTCTCGAATAACCAGCCCCCGCCAAGCGCTCCGCGGGCAGGGCCGTGCTCCACTGCGGGTCCGTCGTGGCTGGTCACGCAGTTCCCCGCGCCCCTTGAGGGGCGCCCGTGCACGGCGTTTCCACGGAACCGCTTGAAGGCTCCGCGTACGTGGTCTCGTCACCTGACGACGAGGCCGAACCGCCGGGCGGCCCCCTCCCGCACTGGGGGCCGCCCGGTCGTCGCGCGTTCCTCTCTCAGGAAGGACCCCACCGTGCGAAGAACACGCATCCTCACGGCCGCGCTGGCCCTCGCGGCCGGCCTGCTCGCGGGCACTCCACCCGCACTGGCCGCCGACGCCTCGAAGGACGTGTCGATCGCCGCCGACACCTACACCTGGAAGAACGCCCGTATCGACGGCGGTGGTTTCGTCCCCGGCATCGTCTTCAACCGCAAGGAGAAGAACCTCGCCTACGCCCGCACCGACATCGGCGGCGCCTACCGCTGGCAGGAGTCCACGAAGACCTGGACGCCGCTGCTGGACTCGGTGGGCTGGGACGACTGGGGGCACACGGGTGTGGTGAGCCTGGCGTCCGACTCCGTGGACCCGAACAAGGTGTACGCGGCGGTGGGCACGTACACCAACAGCTGGGACCCGAAGAACGGCGCGGTCATGCGCTCCTCCGACCGGGGGGCGAGCTGGCGGAAGGCCGACCTGCCGTTCAAGCTGGGCGGCAACATGCCCGGACGCGGCATGGGTGAGCGTCTCGCGGTCGACCCGAACCGGAACAGCGTGCTGTATCTGGGCGCGCCCAGCGGCAAGGGGCTGTGGCGGTCGACGGACTCCGGGGTGACCTGGTCGCAGGTGGCGAACTTCCCCAACGTCGGCGACTACGCGCAGGATCCGGGCGACACGAGCGGCTACGCGAGCGACAACCAGGGGATCGTCTGGGTCACCTTCGACGAGTCCACGGGGACGGCCGGGAACGCCACGAAGACCGTCTACGTGGGGGTCGCCGACAAGGACAACGCCGTGTACCGCTCGACGGACGCGGGCGCGACCTGGTCGCGGCTCGCCGGGCAGCCGACGGGGTACCTGGCCCACAAGGGCGTCCTGGACGCGACGAACGGCTACCTGTACCTCGCCTACAGCGACAAGGGCGGGCCGTACGACGGCGGCAAGGGCCGGCTGTGGCGGTACGCGACGGCGACCGGGACCTGGACGGACATCAGCCCGGTGGCGGAGGCCGACACGTACTACGGCTTCAGCGGGCTGACGATCGACCGGCAGAGGCCGGGCACGGTGATGGCGACGGCGTACAGCTCCTGGTGGCCGGACACCCAGATCTTCCGCTCCACGGACCGCGGCGGCACCTGGACGAAGGCGTGGGACTACACGTCGTACCCCAACCGCGAGAACCGCTACACGATGGACGTCTCGTCCTCGCCCTGGCTGACGTGGGGCGCGAACCCCTCGCCGCCCGAGCAGACACCCAAACTCGGCTGGATGACCGAGGCGTTGGAGATCGACCCGTTCAACTCCGACCGGATGATGTACGGGACGGGCGCGACGATCTACGGCACCGAGAACCTCACGAACTGGGACAGCGGGAGCAAGTTCGCCATCAAGCCGATGGTGCGGGGCCTGGAGGAGACGGCCGTCAACGACCTCGCCTCTCCTCCGTCGGGGGCGCCGCTGCTCAGCGCGCTGGGCGACATCGGCGGCTTCCGCCACACGGACCTCACCCAGGTCCCGTCGATGATGTTCACCCAGCCCAACTTCACCACGACCACGAGCCTGGACTTCGCCGAGTCCGACCCGAACACGGTCGTCCGGGTCGGCAACCTGGACTCGGGGCCGCACATCGCGTTCTCGACGGACAACGGCGCCAACTGGTTCGCGGGGACCGACCCCGCGGGCGTCAGCGAGGGCGGCACCGTGGCCGCGGCGGCCGACGGCGGCCGGTTCGTCTGGAGCCCCGGCGGTACGGGCGTGCGGTACACGACGGGATTCGGCACCTCCTGGCAGGCGTCCAGCGGGATCCCGGCCGGGGCGATCGTCGAGTCCGACCGGGTCGACCCGAAGGTCTTCTACGGCTTCAAGTCCGGGAAGTTCTACGTCAGCACGGACGGCGGCGCGACCTTCACCGCGTCCTCGGCGACCGGGCTGCCGAGCGGTGACAGCGTCCGCTTCAAGGCGCTGCCCGGGGTGAAGGGCGACGTGTGGCTGGCCGGGGGCGCGACGGACGGCGCCTACGGGCTGTGGCACTCGACGGACGGCGGCGCGAGCTTCACCAGGCTCGCCGATGTCGGGGAGGCCGACACGATCGGCTTCGGCAAGGCGGCGCCGGGAGCGTCGTACCAGACCCTCTACACCAGCGCGAAGATCGGCGGCGTGCGCGGCATCTTCCGCTCCACCGACAAGGGCGCGAGCTGGACCCGCATCAACGACGACGCCCACCAGTGGGGTTGGACGGGCGCGGCGATCACGGGTGACCCGCGGGTGTACGGGCGTGTGTACGTGGCGACCAACGGGCGCGGTGTCGTCTACGGCGACTCCTCGGACGGCGGCACGACGGACCCCGGTCCGGGGCCGGGCCCCGACCCGGCGCCCACCGGTGCCTGCGCGGTGACGTACAAGATCACCCATCAGTGGTCGGGCGGTTTCCAGGCGGACGTGCGGCTCACCAACTCCGGCTCCAGCGCCTGGAGCGGCTGGTCCCTCGGCTGGTCCTTCACCGACGGACAGCGGATCACGCAGGTGTGGAACGCCGAGCACACCCAGTCCGGCTCGGCGGTGACCGCGAAGAACGTCGGCTGGAACGGGAACGTGGCGGCCGGTTCGTCCGTGAGCTTCGGGTTCACCGGGAGCTGGTCGGGGGCCAACGCCGAACCGGCCGCGTTCAAGCTGGGTGACCGGAACTGCGCGGTGAGTTGAGCCCGAGGGCGCGTGCCGGCTCCCGGCACGCGCCCTGCGCGGTGCCTACAGCTTCCACTCCCCGGCCTGCTGGGCGAAGCCCGAGTCCATCGCGAACGTGACGGTGGCCGCCTTCGACGCCTTCGGCACCTCGAACACGATCCAGCCCAGCGCCTTCGCACCGGGCTTGAGCCGGACGTCCGACGACATGGACGGGCCGGCCGTGATGTCGGCGAGGACGGTCCCGAACTGCTGGCCCTGGTCGTCGGCCAGCTTCGCCCCGTTCACGGGAGCGTCGGAGTAGACCTTGGTGCCGGTGTTGACGAGCTGGAACTGCACGCCGATCCAGCGCTTGCCGTCTTCGGGGGCGAAGAACTCGTCGCCGGACTTGGCGTTGTCGACCACCTTGACGACGGTGACGTCGAGTCCGCTGCCGCTCTCCATGCCCTTGAGGGCGAGCGTGTCGCCGACCTCGGCGACCTCGGGCGCGGCACTGCTGTCCTCGGCGGCGGGCTCCTTGTCGCCGCCGTCGCCGGCCTTGGCGGAAGCCTTCGCCTTCGGCTTGTCCACGATCTCGTCACCGGAGCCGGAGCCACAGGCGGTGAGGCCGATCGCGGCGACGACGGCGGCGGCGGTGGCGGCGAGGCGTATGCGGGTGTGGAACATGTTCTCCCCAGGTTTCGGTGGTACGCATGTGAAGGACCCGTGGAGAACACCCATGGTTGTACGGATCACGAAGAAAGTTGGAATCCCGAAGCAACCTGACATCCCGTTATCGCGTCGGGGTGGAACCGGTCGGGGTGGTCGCCGGCGCTCGGCCGACGACCACCCGGACCGGTCAGGCCGTCCGCGGTCGTCCGCCTCTCAGGGCGTGTACACCGTCGGGCGCGGTGCCGCCGCCATGCCGTTGCCGATGAAGAAGCTCGGGTGCGGGGGCTGGTTGTAGGCCGTGTTCTGCCAGGCCAGGGCCGTGCGGTACTGGGTGTCGTGGAGCAGGGTCGTGATCTTGGTGGTGGTCTGGTGCGGGGTCGAGTAGATGCGCAGCGCCGTGTTGTTGCCGGTGCGCCAGACGACCTCCTCGCGCCAGTCGCCGAGGATGTCGCCGGACAGGACCGGGGTGGCCTTGGTGCCGTTGTTGGAGGCCACCCCGGAGCCGGTGAGCAGGCGGGTGTCGCCCGAGGTGCCGTACTTGTCGATGCGGGTGTCGTCGAGGAGTTCGCGGACGGGGTCGCCGTCCCACCAGGACAGGAAGTTGATACTGGACGGCTCCCGGCCCAGGGAGGCACCGGTCGCCGAGCGCAGGGTGGTGTCGGAGGCCGACCAGGCTTCGGCGCCCGGGCTGCCGGCGTGGACGTCGGCGGCGACGCCGCGGCCGTTGTCGGCGCCCGACGCCGTCCGCCAGAGGATCTGGCCCGTGCGGGCGTCGGCCATCCATGAGCCCGGCTTGCTGGAGTCCTCGGAGACCTTGAAGTACTCAAGGCCCGCGCGGGACGGGTTGAGGTCACCGACGTGACCGGCGTCGCCGTGACCGAGTTTCGTCGTCCACAGCCCGTGGCCGTTGTCGTCCACGGTCATCGCGCCGTAGACGATCTCGTCCTTGCCGTCGCCGTCGACGTCCGCGACGGACAGGCTGTGGTTGCCCTGGCCGTCGTAGCCCTTGCCGCTGTTGGTGGAGGAGTTGGTGTCGAAGGTCCAGCGGCGGGTGAAGGAGCCGCCTCGCCAGTCCCAGGCGGCGATCACCGTACGGGTGTAGTAGCCGCGCGCCATGATCAGGGAGGGACGGGAGCCGTCGAGGTAGGCGGTGCCGGCGAGGAAGCGGTCGACGCGGTTGCCGTAGTTGTCGCCCCAGGATGAGACGTTGCCGCGGGCCGGGACGTAGTCGACGCTCTGCATCGCCTTGCCCGTCCGGCCGTCGAACATCGTCAGGAACTCGGGCCCGGACAGGACGTACCCGCTGGAGTTGCGGTGGTCGGCCGACGAACTGCCGATCACCGCGCCGGTGCCGTCCCGGGTGCCGTCGGCCGTCTTCATGGCGACCTCGGCCTTGCCGTCACCGTCGTAGTCGTACACCTGGAACTGCGTGTAGTGCGCCCCGGAGCGGATGTTGCGGCCCAGGTCGATGCGCCACAGCCGGGTGCCGTCGAGCCTGATGCCGTCGATGACGGTGTTGCCGGTGTAGCCGGGCTGGGAGTTGTCCTTGGCGTTGGTGGGCTGCCACTTCAGGACGATGTCGAGGGCGCCGTCGCCGTCCAGATCGCCGACGGAGGCGTCGTTGGCCTGGTAGGTGTACGGCGAGTTGCCCGGGGCGGTGCCCCCGGCGGGCGGGGAGATCGGGACGTCCTTGTAGCCGGCGCGGAACTGGATCGCGTGCACCGAGTCGCCCTGCTCCACGCCGTTCACGACCGCGCGGACGGTGTAGTCGGCCTGTTCCGGGGCGCCGGAGTGGAAGTAGTTCGTGGAGCCGGTGATCGGTGCCGGGTTGACCTTCGTACCGGCCCGGTACACGTTGAACGACACGTCGTTCGGATCGGTGCCCAGCCAGCGCCAGCTGACCAGGTTGCCGCCGGCCGTGTGGACGCTGACCACGCCCCGGTCCAGCTTCTCGACCTGGCGGGCGGTGGCGGCCTCGGCGGTGCCGGGGGCCAGCGCGGTCACTCCGGCGCCGACGAGGGCGGCGGTGGCGAACGCGGCGCAGAGGACGGCCCGGCGTCTACGGTGCTTGTGCGGGTGCTGCACGTGACGAACCTCCTGGGAGGACGGACGGGTTCCGTTCCCTCAGTCGCCGCCGTTCCCGGGGACGTTGCCGTATCTCGCGGCCAGTTCGGCCGCCGTCCGGGCGATCTTCTGGCGCAGCTCGGGTGGTTGGAGCACTTCGATGCCGGTGCCCAGGCGCAGGAACTCCGCGTGGGCCTGGTCGACGGACTCGATGGGGACGGTGAGCCGGGTCCAGCCGTCCTCCTCCTGGTGCGCGTCACCCTTCACCGGCCCGGTGAGGGTCACGCCGGGCGCCAGCCGGACCACCGCCACGGCCGGGCGGAGCCGGTCGTGGAAGCCGCGTAGGTACGCCATCCAGTAGGCGGCCAGCTCGAAGCCGTCCGGGCGGGTGAACTCCTCGTCCGTCGTGGCCAGTTCAAGGATCTGGTCGACGCGGTAGGTGCGGGGGCCGGGGCCCGCGACGACGTACCAGCGGCCCGCCTTGAGGACGAGCCCGTACGGCTCCAGACGGCGCTCCACGTCGGTGGGCTCGCGCCAGCGGCGGTACCGCACGTGCAGGACGCGGCTGTTCCAGACGGCGTCGGCCACCGCGGGGAGGTACGGCGTCTCGTCGGCGTCGGCGTACCAGCCGGGCGCGTCCAGATGGAAGCGGCCGCTGATCCGGTCGGCGTGGACGCGCAGCTCCACGGGCAGGGCGGCCCGGACCTTGAGCCGCGCGGCGGACAGGAGCGAGCCGAGGCCGAGCTGGGCGGCGGGACCGGGGGCGCCGGCGAGGAAGAGGGCCTCCGCCTCGTCGGCGGTGAGTCCGGTGAGGCGGGTGCGGTAGCCGTCGAGGAGGCGGTAGCCACCGGCGTGGCCCGCGTCGCCGTACAGCGGGACGCCCGCCGCGCTCAGCGCCTCGACGTCCCGGTAGACCGTGCGCACCGACACCTCCAACTCCTCGGCGAGCTGGGCGGCGGTCATCCGGCCGCGGGTCTGGAGCAGCAGGAGGATCGACAGGAGTCGGCTGGACTTCACTGACACATGGTGTCAGGAGACCGGATCTAGCGTCCTTGCCATGCCCTTCAGCGAGAAACCGCTGACCGTGCCCCCGCCGATCGAGGTCGCCGGGCGGCACGTCAAGCGCTACCACGTCACCGCCGACCCCGCGGGCATCGCGCCCGAGGTGGAGAAGGCGGCGTACGAGATCCTGCCGGAGCTCCTGCCGGAGCCGGACGGCACGCCTCCCGCGACGTTCGTCGGGGAACTCCCGCCGATCCTGCACGAACGGGACGCCTGGGTACGGCACCTGCTCGCCCCGCGAGTCCCCGATCTCGACGCCTACTTGGCTGATTCCCTGCCCGAAGGAACCACTGGAGACCGCTCATGAGCAGCCCGCACGACTTCGACTTCTTCCACGGCGAGTGGGAGGTCCTCAACCGCCGCCGCACCGACTTCCTCGACCCGGACAGCGGCTGGGAGGAGTTCCCGGCGACCAGCCGGTGCTGGCCGCTGTTCGACGGGACCGCGAACCTCGACGAGATCGACATGCCGCACCTGTCGGCGAAGGGTGCGACCCTGCGGCTGTTCGACCGGGAGACCGAGCAGTGGTCCCTGAACTGGGCCTCCAGCGTCAGCGGGAAGCTGTTCCCACCCGTCGTCGGCCGGTTCGAGGGCGGGCGCGGCGAGTTCCACGGCGCCGACACACACGACGGCAACGACGTGCGTGTTCGGTTCGTGTGGTCGGGCGTCTCCCCGCGGTCGGCCCGCTGGGAGCAGGCGTTCTCCGTCGACGACGGACGGACCTGGTCGACCAACTGGACCATGGACTTCATCCGGCCTTCCGGAACGCCCGCAGGGTGAACACCGGGTCGGGCCGGGGTCGGTCCTGGTCCGGCAGGTCCGCCAGGCGGGCGGCGAACGCGTCGGCGAGCGCGCCGCCGGGCGGCAGGGTGACGAACCAGCCCCGGCGCAGGTCGGCCACCGTGCGGCGGGGGCTGCGACCCTGGCCGTGGCCGGTGAAGCGGGCCTCACCGGCCGGTTCCAGGCCGTGGTCGAGGGCGTACGACTCGACGACGGCCGCCGCGTCCCGGGCGGCGCGGCGCGGGCGGGCGGCCAGTACGGCATCGATGTCACTGCCCACGTTGTGGGCGGCGGCCTTGTCGACGGTGGTGACGTAGACCCCGCCGGGCCGCAGCACCCGGGCGCACTCGCCGACGATGGTCCGCACGTCCTCGGCGCTTCGCGCCAGGTGCAGCAGCCACACACTGCTGACGGCGTCGAACCGGCCGTCCCGGCACGGCAGCCGCCGGCTGTCCGCGAGCAGGACGGCGCCGGGCAGCCGGGCGGCGGCCTGCCGGGCCATGTTGAGGGCGAGATCCACGCCGGTCACGCACAGGCCGTCCCGTGCGGCAGCGAGCCGCCGCGTGACGATGCCGGTGCCGCAGCCGACATCGAGCAGGCGGCGGGTGCCGTCCGGCAGGAGTCCCAGCACCGCCTCCGCCGCGGCCGCCGCCCTGGGCTCGCCGCCACGCAGGGTGTCGTACCGCTCCGCTTCCTTGTCGTAGTCCAGCACGCCCGTCAATGTGCCCCGTGGCCCGGCGCGAGCTCCTCGATCTTCCGGGCGAGGGCGAAGTCCCGCTCGGTCACGCCGCCCACGGTGTGCGTGTTCACGGTGAGGGACACCGTGTTGTAGCCGAGGGTGAGGTCGGAGTGGTGGTCGAGCTCCTCCTGGATCTGGGCGATGTGCACGACCATCGCGGTGGCCGCGAAGTGCGAGGGCAACCGGTAGGAACGCGCGATGCGGTCGCCGTCGAGCGACCAGCCCGGCAGCTCCGCGAGCCGGTCCTCGATCTCCTTCTGCGACAGCGGTTCGAGGGGCATGGCCTCGCTCCTTCCTGGACTGGCGGGTTCGGTGTCAGCCTGCCACAGCCGGGGCGCCGCGGCCCTGGTCGGACGGTGCCCGGGGGACGGCCGGGGTACTCGTCCGAAGGGAAAACACCCGGCACCGGGCACCCCAGGAGGTTGCCGCGGAGGAAGCCGCGGAGGGAGCCGATGGGGTGACCGGCACCGGAGTGGTGACCAGGTGGCCGGAGGCGGCGCCGCCGGCCGCCGGGGACGCCATCTTCCCGCGCTCCTCGACTACGGTCGTACACATGACCACTGTCCCGCCCAAGAACGCCGCTCAGCCCGGCCCCGCCCCCGCCCCCGGCCCCGCCGACCAGGGCGTGGGCCCGCTGCTGCGGGCCTGGCGGGAGCAACGGCGGGTCAGCCAGCTGGAGTTGGCACTGCGGGCCGACTCCTCGGCGCGGCACATCAGCTTCATCGAGACGGGCCGTTCACGCCCGAGCGAGGAGATGGTGCTGCGGCTGGCGGAGCACCTGGACGTGCCGGTGCGCGAGCGCAACGCGCTGCTGCTGGCGGCCGGCTACGCCCCCCGCTACCCGGAGACCCCGCTGGACGATCCCGCGATGGACGCGCTCCGCGCGGGCATGGAGCGGCTGATCCAGGGCTACGAGCCCTACCCCGCCCTCGTGGTCGACGCCATGTACCACGTCCACGCGGCCAACCGGGGCATCCTGATGCTGCTCGACGGCGTCCCCGAGCACCTCCTCACGCCCCCGCTGAACGCGATGCGCCTGACGCTGCACCCGGAGGGCCTCGCGCCGCGCATCCGCAACCTGCGCGAGTGGCGCGGGCATCTGCTCGACCAGATGGACCGGCAGATCGCGCTGCGCCGCTCCGAGCCGCTGAAGAAGCTGTACGAGGAGGTGGCGGCGTATCCGGTGCCGGAGGAGTCGCCCGGCGCCGAACCGACCGAGACCGCCGAACCGGCCGGACCGGTCCCGTACTTCGCACTGCCCATGCGGATCGAGCACGAGGGCCGTGTCCTGTCCTTCATCTCCTCCATCTCCACCTTCAACACGCCGATGGACGTGACCGTCGCCGAACTGGCCGTCGAGACGTTCCTCCCGGCCGACCCGGCGACGGTCAAGTACCTTCAGTCGATGGTTCCCTGACGGGCTTTCAGGGCGGCGTGCTGGAGCGCCGCGAACCCGGCGACCGTGAGCGCCTGGAGCACGGTCCACACCGCGCCCGCCGTGGTCGGAGACAGCCACACCACGAGCGCGACGACACTCAGCACGGCCCAGGCGAGGTTGGCCTCGATCACGGCTCGCACCGGGAACGCGGCGGGCCGGGCACGGGAGGCGAGCAGGCCGACGCCGGCCGCGAACACCGTGAGGAACGCCCCGAGCCCGAGCAGCAGCCCCCGGTCCACGCCGAGGAGGCGGCCGAGCGGGCCGGACGCCACGAGGTAGGCGATCCCGTTCGCCCCGGTCACCACCGCGTCCAGGGCCAGGAAGCGGCGCAGCACGGTCTGCGGGTCGGAGGTGCGGGCGAGTGCGGCGAGCGAGGTGGCGGACATGACGAATCACCCTCCGTGGAGGTCGGGTTGTGGGCGGGGGCCCGGGTCCCGGGACGGAGTGCGCCGCCCCGGAACCCGGTGCCACAACGGTCCCGCGGACGGGCCGAGAGGGCGATTACCCGGGAGGTAATGCACCGCCCCGCGGTCGGCGCGCAGCGGCGACCATCCCGATCCGGAACCGGAACATGGCACACTGCACCCGTACTTCGGCGCGTAGGGGAGGCGTGGCGTGAGTGAGCGGCGACCCGCGCCCACCGTGGGCCAGGTGGTGCTGGGAAAGCGCCTGCAGGAGCTGCGGGAGGCGGCCGGGCTGGGGCGCGACGAGGCGGCACGCGTGCTGCGGGTGGCCGCGGCGACCGTGCGGCGCATGGAGACGGCCGAGGTCGCCCTGAAGATCCCGTACGTGCAGGTGCTGCTGGAGACGTACGGCGTACCTCAGGACGAGGCGGCCGCGTTCGTCGACCTGGCCGAGGAGGCCAACCAGCCGGGCTGGTGGCAGCGGTTCCACGACGTGCTCCCGGACTGGTTCAGCCTGTACGTGAGCCTGGAGGGCGCCGCCCGCATCATCCGCTCCTACGAGCCGCACTTCGTGCCGGGTCTGCTCCAGACCGAGGAGTACGCCCGTGCCGTGCTGGAGGCCGGGACGATCGGTCAGAGCGGGCCGGAGACCGTCGAGCGGCATGTGGCGCTGCGTATGCGACGGCAGCGGTTGCTGGAGCGCCCGGACCCGCCCCATCTGTGGGTGATCATGGACGAGACGGTGCTGCGGCGTCCGGTGAGCGCCCGCGGCGAGGTCATGCGCGACCAGTTGGACAAGCTCCTGGAGTTCGCCGAACGGGACCGGGTCACGTTGCAGATCGCGGAGTTCGCGTCCGGACCGCACCCGGGGACGTACGCCCCCTTCACCCTGTTCCGCTTCGCCGAGCCCGAGCTGCCCGACATGGTCTACACCGAGTACCTCACCGGCGCCCTGTACCTGGACTCCCGCAAGGAGGTCGCCGCGCACCTGGAGGTTCTGGACCACATGTCGACGGGTGCCGCGTCGGCCGAGCGCACGAGGAAGATCCTGCGGGAGTACCGCGAGGACTGCTGAGCGCAACCGCTGCGCGGTGTACGGCAACCTTTCCGGCCACGGCCGACGACCTGTGCACGACCGCAGACGACCTTCGAGGAGAACGCAGCGCATGACCGGATCCGAGGCCGCGCCCACCCGCGTCGACACCAGCAGGCCGCATCCGGCCCGCGTCTACGACTGGTGGCTGGGCGGCAAGGACAACTACCCGGTGGACGAGGAACTGGCCCGCAGGATCCTCGCCGTGGACGGCACGGTCCTACGGGGAGCGCGCGCCAACCGCCGGTTCATGCACCGGGCCGTGCGCACCGCCGCCGAGGCCGGGACACGCCAGTTCCTGGACATCGGCACGGGCATCCCCACCGAGCCCAACCTGCACCAGGTGGCGCAGGGCGTCGCCCCGCGGTCCAGGGTCGTGTACGCCGACAACGATCCGATCGTGCTGCGGCACGCGCAGGCGCTGCTGCGCGGCACCGCCGAGGGCAGCACGGACTACGTGCACGCCGACGTCCGTGACGTCGACACCCTGCTGGGCCGGGCCGGCGAGTCCTTGGACTTCTCCGAACCGGTCGCGCTGTCGCTGGTCGCGCTCACCCACTACCTGGGCGACGATCCCGACGCAGACGACGTGTACGGCCTGCTCCGGAGGTACGTCGCCGCGCTCGCCCCCGGCAGCCACCTGATCCTGTCCCAGGTCACCCCGGATCTCAGCCCCGAGGTGATCGAGAAGGCGGCGAACCAGTTCCGGCGCAGCGGGACCCCCTTCTTCCCCCGGACGCTGGCCGAGTTCTCCCGCTTCTTCGACGGCCTGGAACTGCTCGGCCCCGGGGTGATCCCCGTCCACGGCTGGCGGCCGGAGCCGGAGGACGTGGCGGCCCAGGCCGAGGGCATCGTGCCCGTGTACGCGGGGGTCGCCCGCAAGGTCTGACCCGTACGGGTGCCGTGAAGGGGTGCGCTCCCGCGCCCCGCCCTAGGTTCGGGACCAGGGCAAGCAAGGGAGCGCCTGTGACCGACACGCGGATACCGCCCGCTCCGCCCGCCGAGCCGGGCGCGGAGTTGTTGAAGGCCGGGAGGTTCTTCCTCCCCGGTACGGCCGCGCCCGATCCGCACCGTCCGGGCGTCGGCCCCGACCGCCCCGACCACGAGCCCTTCGGCTCTCCCGGCGCCGCCCTCCCCTGGGAGCTCTGCTCCCCCACCCGGATCCGCCGCCCGTACGTCCGCGGTGTGCTCCTGGAGATGTACCGGGAGGCGAAACAGCGTCTGCGGGACCCCGTGCCGGCCTGGGCGGACATCCAGGACGACCCCGGGCGCCGCCGCCGCTACCAGCGGGCGCGCGGCAAGGGCGGCCTGGTGCGGGCGAGCTGGGACGAGGCGATCGAGCTGGTCGCCGCCGCCTATGTGCACACCCTCAGGACGTACGGCCCCGACCGCGTCGCCGGGTGGTCCCCCGCGATGCCGATGGTGTCGCAGGCGGCGTGCGCCCGCTTCCACTGCCTGATCGGCGCCCCGATGCTGTCCTTCCACGACTGGTGCGCCGATCTGCCCGTCGCCTTCCCGCAGGTGTTCGGGGACCAGGCCGACGGGCCGGAGGCGGGTGACTGCCGGGACGCGGCGTATCTGATGATGTGGGGCTCGAACGCCCCGGTGACCGAGACTTCGGACGCGTACCGGACGGCGGAGGCCCGCTACCGCGGCCAGAAGGTCGTGGTCGTCGCCCCCGACCGGGCCGACGACGCCAAGTTCGCCGACGAGTGCCTGCACCCGCGCCCCGGTACGGACGGCGCGCTGGCCCTCGCCATGGGCCATGTGATCCTCAAGGAGTTCTTCGTCGACCGCGAGACGCCGTTCTTCGCGGACTACGTACGGAAGTTCACCGACCTGCCCTTCCTGGTCACGCTGGAGGAGCGCGACGGCGCCTACGTCCCGGCGAAGTTCCTGCGCGCCTCGCACGTGGGGCAGGAGGGTGAGGGCGCCGAGTGGAAGACGGTCGTGCTGGACGAGGTGGCGGGCCGCGCGGTCGCCCCGAACGGCTCGCTGGGCTTTCGCTGGACCAGGTCGGGCAAGGACCGGTGGAACCTCGAACTCGGCGACATACGGCCACGGTTGAGCCTGTACGGCAGCGAGGTCGCCGCGGGCGTCGAGGTGCTGCTGCCCCGCTTCGACACCGACGGCGGGGCACACGGTCAGGGACGCGGGGACGTCGTACGGCGAGGGGTGCCGGCGACGAAGCTCGGCGGGGTGAACGGGCCTTTGGTGACGACGGTCTTCGATCTGCTGCTCGCCCAGTACGGGGTGGCCCGGCCGGGGCTGCCGGGCCACTGGCCGGTGTCGTACGACGACGCCGACGCGCCCGGCACGCCCGCCTGGCAGGAGGCGCACACCTCCGTCCCGGCGGCCAGGTGCGTGCGGATCGCGCGGGAGTTCGCGCGGACGGCCGACCGGTCGAAGGGCCGCTGCATGATCCTCATGGGCGCCGGCACCACGCACTGGTTCCACTCCGAGACGATGTACCGCGCCTTCCTCGCCCTGCTCCAGCTCACCGGCTGCCCGGGCCGCGACGGCGGCGGCTGGGCGCACCGCGCGGGCCAGGACAGGGGCCGCCCGGTGACCGGCGGGGCGACCCTCGCGTCCGCGTCGGACCGGGCGCGGCCACCGCGCCGGATGAGCGGCACGGCGTACTGGTTCCTCCACACCGACCAGTGGCGCTACGACCGGTTCACGGCCGACATGCTGGCTTCGCCGCTCGGTGCGGTCCGGTTCCGGGGGATGACGGGCGCGGACTGTCTCGCGCTGTCGGCACGGTCGGGGTGGATGCCGTCGTATCCGACCTTCGACCGCAATCCGCTGGAGCTGGGCGCGGTGTTCGGCGATCCGGTGGCGCGGGTGGTGGCCGAACTGCGGGCGGGCACCTTGAGGTTCGCCTGCGAGGACCCGGACGCGCCGGAGAACTGGCCGCGGGTGCTGACACTGTGGCGGGCCGACCTGCTCGGGTCGTCGGCGCAGGGCGCCGAGTTCTTCACGCGGCATCTGCTGGGCACGGACTCGTCCCCGCGGGCCGAGGAGGCGCCCGAGGACGTCCGGCCGCGGGATGTGATCTGGCGCGAGGAGGCACCCGAGGGCAAGCTCGACCTGCTGCTGTCGCTGGACTTCCGGCACACGTCGTCCACCCTGCTGTCGGACGTCGTCCTGCCCGCCGCCTGGGACGAGACCGACACGTTCAAGGCGCTGGCCGAGCGGTTCAGCGAACTGGCCGTCGACCATCTCGGCGTACGCAAGGACCTGGTGGCGACGCCCCTCGAGCACGACACCCCCGGCGAGATCGCCCAGCCCGGCGGGGTCGTCCTGGACTGGAAGCGCGGGGAGTGCGACCCCGTGCCCGGGAGGACCCTGCCGAACCTGACCGTCGTCGAGCGGGACTACACGGCGATCGGCGCCAGGTTCGCGGCACTCGAGCCGCTGGTGGAGCGGCCCGGGCCGCCCGCCGAGGGCATCAGCGGGTCCGGCGGGCGGCGCCGCGCCGCCTTCACCCTCCACACCGAGCACCTCCAGCCCTGGCACACCCTCACCGGCCGTCAGCACTTCTTCCTCGACCACGACTGGATCCATGAGATCGGTGAGGCGCTCCCCGTCTACCGGCCGCCGCTGGACAGGAACAGGCTGCTCGGCGAACCGCGTCTCGGCCCGGACGGGCAGCAGGAGGTGACGGTCCGCTGCCTCACCCCCCACGACACGTGGTCCCTGCACTCCGAGTACCAGGACGACCTGTTCATGCTGGCCCTCTCCCGCGGTGGCCGGCACATCTGGCTGTCCCCGCGGGACGCCGAGGTGATCGGGGTCGTCGACGACGACTGGGTCGAGGCCGTCGGCCGCGGCGGCGTCGTCGTCGCCCGGGCGGCCGTCTCCCACCGGATACCGCACGGCACCGTCCACATGCACCACGCGCGGGAACACACCATCGCCGTCCCGGAACCGGACACCACCCGGCTGATCCTCAAGCCGTCCCGTCTCGTCGGCGGCTACGCCCAGTTGACCTGGGCGTTCAACTACCTGGACCCGACGGGCAACCAGCGCGACGAGGTGACGGTGATCCGCCGCCGCAGCCAGGAGGTCGAGTACTGATGCGCCCGATGGCCCAGATAGCGATGGTCATGAACCTCGACAAGTGCATCGGCTGTCCCACCTGCTCGGTCACCTGCAAACAGGCGTGGACCGACCGGCCGGGCATGGAGCACGTCTGGTTCAACAACGTCGAGACACGCCCCGGCCAGGGCTATCCCCGCCGCTACGAGGACCAGGAGCGGTGGCGCGGCGGCTGGGAGCTGAACCGGCGCGGCGCGCTGAGGCTGAAGGCGGGCGGCCGGCTGCGCAAGCTCGCCGGGATCTTCTCCCACCCCGAACTCCCGGAGATCGAGGACTACGACGAGCCCCGCGCGGACGACCACCGGAACCTCACCGACGCCCCCGCCCCCGGTGACCTGGACCCGATGGCCGAGCGTGCGCGCAGGCACGCCTCGGACAAGGTGCGCTTCGAGTACGAGCGGACCTTCATGTTCTCTCTGCCCCGCATCTGCGAGCACTGCCTGAACCCGTCCTGCGTGGCGTCCTGTCCGTCCGGGGCGATGTACAAGCGTGCGGAGGACGGCATCGTCCTCGTCGACGAGGACCGGTGCCGGGGCTGGCGGATGTGCGTGACGGGATGCCCGTACAAGAAGGTGTACGTCAACCAGCGCACCGGCAAGGCCGAGAAGTGCACGCTGTGCCATCCGCGCGTCGAGGCCGGTCTGCCGACGGTCTGCTCGCAGACGTGCGTGGGCCGGCTGCGCTATCTCGGGGTGGTGCTGTACGACGCCGACAAGGTGACGGCGGCCGCGTCCGTGCGGGACGAGAAGGACCTGTACGAGGCCCAGTTGGGGGTGTTCCTCGACCCCGACGACCGGGCGGTGCGGTGCGCCGCCGTCGAGGCGGGCATCGCGGACGACTGGCTGGAGGCTGCCCGTCGCTCGCCCGTGCACGCGCTGATCAGCAGGTACCGGGTGGCGCTGCCGCTGCACCCGGAGTACCGGACGATGCCGATGGTCTGGTACATCCCGCCGCTGTCGCCGGTGGTGGACGCGCTGGCGGAGACCGGGCACGACGGCGAGGACGCGCGCAACCTGTTCGGCGCGATCGACAGCCTGCGCATACCGCTGGAGTACCTGGCGGAGCTGTTCTCAGCCGGTGACGTCGGGCCGGTCCGGGCCTCGCTGGAGAGGCTCGCCGCGATGCGCTCCCACATGCGGGCGATCAACCTCGGTGAGGAGCCGGACCCCTCGGTGGCGGCCGCCGTCGGCATGGGGGCGTACGAGATCGAGGAGATGTACCGGCTGCTGGCGGTCGCCGAGTCCGAGGACCGGTACGTGATTCCGACGGCCGCCGGCGGGGACGCCCGGCGCCTGGAGGAGTCGGCGCTGGCGCAGGGCTGCAGTCTCGATCACGACGGCGGGCCCGGGATGGGCGGGGACGGCCCCTTCGGCCGGGACCCGGACCGCAAGCTGCTGCCGCTGGTGCCGGTGGAGAACCTGCACAGCCTGCGCGGACGGCAGACCGCGGACGAGACGGACACCGCCGCCATGACCCACACAGCCGACGCCGAGGAGACCTGATGCCCGCCTTCGAGGTGCTCTACCAGGCGGCCGCGCTCTGCCTGACCTACCCCGACGACGACTTCCGTGCCAGGCTTCCGCTCCTGCGCGAAGCCGCCCCGCAGCTACGGGAGTTCACCGACCACGCGGCCGTCACCGCGCCCGGGGATCTGGCCGCCCACTACGTCGAGGTCTTCGACCTGGACAGCCGCCACAGCCTGTACCTGAGCTGGTGGCGCGACGGGGACACCCGCCGGCGCGGCAGGGCGCTGGTCCGCTTCCACGACCTCTACAACGCCTACGGCCTGGAACTGGCCGGCGAGGAGCTGCCCGACTTCCTGCCCGCGGTGCTGGAGTTCGCGGCCCGCACCGGTGACATCGACCTCCTGCTGGAGCACCGCGACGCCCTGGAGCAACTCCGCTCCCGGCTCACCGACTTCGGCACGCCGTACGCGACGGTCCTCGACGCCGTGTGCGCCACCCTGCCGACCGCACGCACCGGAGTGCGCTCATGACCACACTCCTTTGGGGCGTCCTGCCGTACGTCACCTTCGTCCTGCTCGTCGCCGGCCTCGTCTGGCGCCTTCGCCACGACCGGTTCGGCTGGACCACGCGCTCGTCGCGGGTGCGCGAGTCGAGGCTGCTGAACATCGCCTCGCCGGCCTTCCACTACGGCATCCTGTTCGTGCTGGTCGGCCATCTGGTGGGCCTGTTCGTCCCGGAGTCCTGGACGGACGCGCTCGGCGTCGGCGAGCACGCCTACCACCTGTTCTCGCTCTACGGCGGCACCGCGGCCGGCGTGGTCGCGGTCGGCGGGATCGTGGTGCTGATCCACCGCCGCCGCGCCCAAGCCCCCGTGCCCCGCGCGACGACCGCCGGCGACAAGCTGGTGTACGCCGTCCTGCTCGCGGCGATCGTTTCGGGCATGGTCGCCGAGCTGGCCCACGCCTCCGGCGACGGCCACGACCACCGCCAGTCGATCGGCCCTTGGTCCCGCAGCCTGTTCACCCTCAGCCCGGACACCGACCTGATGGCGGGCGTTCCGGTCGTGCACCAGATCCACGCGGTGATCGGCATGGTCCTGATCGCGCTGGTGCCGTACACCCGCCTGGCGCACATGTTCAGCGCACCGGTGCGGTACCTGTTCCGGCCGTACGTGGTGTACCGGAGCCGCGACCCCGAGCGGCTGGGGCCGCGGCCGGGGAGACGGGACCGGGAGAAGACGGACGCGTAGGCGCCGCGCCGCGGCGTCGCGACCTCAGGCCGCCCCGCCCTTCTGCTCCTTCTCGTCGTCGACGATCTCCGCGTCCACCACGCCTTCGTCGTCCTGCGGTGCGGTCTGTTCCGTGCCCGCGCCGGCGGCGCTGTCCGTCGGTGTCTGCTGGGACTGGGCGTACATCGCCTGGCCCATCTTCTGGCTGACCGTGGCCAGCTTCTCGATGCCGGTGCGCAGAGCGCTCGTCTCGGCGTTCTGCTCCAGTTGCCGCTTCAGGTCGGTGATCGCCGTCTCGACCTCCGCCTTGGTGTCCGCGGGGACCTTGTCCTCGTTGTCGCGGAGGAACTTCTCGGTCTGGTAGACGAGCTGTTCGGCCTGGTTGCGGGTCTCGGCGGCCTCGCGGCGCTTGCGGTCCTCCTCGGCGTACTGCTCCGCCTCCCGCATCATGCGGTCGATGTCGTCCTTGGGGAGCGCCGAACCGCCGGTGACCGTCATCTTCTGTTCGCGGCCCGTGGCGAGGTCCTTGGCGGAGACGTGCATGATCCCGTTGGCGTCGATGTCGAAGGCGACCTCGATCTGCGGGACGCCGCGCGGTGCGGGCGGCAGGCCGGTGAGGTCGAAGACGCCGAGCTTCTTGTTGTAGGCGGCGATCTCGCGTTCGCCCTGGTAGACCTGGATGCCGACGGAGGGCTGGTTGTCGGTGGCCGTCGTGAAGATCTCCGAACGGCGGGTGGGGATCGTCGTGTTGCGTTCGATCAGCTTCGTCATGATGCCGCCCTTGGTCTCGATGCCGAGGGACAGCGGGGTGACGTCGAGCAGGAGGACGTCCTTGACGTCGCCGCGGAGGACGCCCGCCTGGAGGGCAGCGCCGACGGCCACGACCTCATCGGGGTTGACGCCCTTGTGCGGGTCCTTGCCGGTGAGTTCCTTGACGAGGTCGGTGACGGCGGGCATCCGGGTGGAGCCGCCGACCAGGATGACGTGGTCGACCGCGGAGAGCTTGATGCCGGCGTCCTTGACCGCCTGGTGGAAGGGGGTCTTGCAGCGGTCGAGGAGGTCCGCGGTGAGCTCCTGGAACTGGGCGCGGGTCATCTTCTCGTCGAGGTGGAGGGGGCCCTCGGCGGAGGCGGTGATGTAGGGCAGGTTGATCGTCGTCTCGGAGGAGCTGGAGAGCTCGATCTTGGCCTTCTCGGCACCTTCGCGCAGCCGCTGGAGCGCCATCTTGTCGTTGCCGAGGTCGATGCCGTACTGCCCCTTGAACTTCTTCACGAGGTGCTCGACGATCCGCTGGTCCCAGTCGTCGCCGCCCAGGTGCGTGTCGCCGTTGGTGGCCTTGACCTCGATGACGCCGTCGCCGATCTCCAGCAGGGAGACGTCGAAGGTGCCGCCGCCGAGGTCGAAGACCAGCACCGTCTGCTCCTCGCCCCGGTCGAGGCCGTAGGCGAGGGCGGCGGCCGTGGGCTCGTTGATGATCCTGAGGACCTTCAGGCCCGCGATCTCGCCGGCCTCCTTGGTGGCCTGCCGCTGGGCGTCGTCGAAGTACGCGGGGACGGTGATCACCGCGTCGGTGACGTCCTCGCCGAGGTAGGACTCGGCGTCCCGCTTGAGCTTCTGCAGCACCCGGGCCGACAGCTCCTGCGCCCGGTAGCGGGTGCCGTCGATGTCGCCCTGGTCCGGGAAGCGCCAGTTCCCGTCGCCCATGTGCCGCTTCACGGACCGGGCGGTGCGCTCGACGTTCGTCACCGCCTGCCGCTTGGCGACCTCGCCCACGAGGACCTCGCCGTTCTTGGCGAAGGCCACGACCGACGGTGTGGTCCTGGCCCCCTCCGCGTTGGCGACGACCGTGGGTTCGCCGCCCTCCAGGACGGCCACCACCGAGTTCGTCGTCCCCAGATCGATCCCGACCGCGCGTGCCATCGTCGTCCCCTTCCACCCGGGCGCCCCTTCGAACTCCAGCACAAAACTTGAGTGGGTTCTTGTCAATGGGACGGGTGACCCCGGGGGGCGGGTGCCAAACAGGGGCTGAGCGGGCGCTCAGCCCCCTGGCGCAGCGGTCAGGCCAGCTTCGCCGACAGCGTGATCGGCACCGCCTTCAGCGCCTGGCTGACCGGGCAGTTGACCTTGGCGTCCTCGGCCCTGGCCTGGAAGTCCTCCTCGGAGATGCCCGCAATCGTGGCCTCGACGGTGATGTGGATGCCGGTGATGCCCTCGCCGGGCTGGAAGGTCACGTCGGCGGAGGTGGTCAGCTTGGTCGGCGGCGTGCCGGCCTTGTCGAGGATGTTGGAGAAGGCCATCGAGTAGCAGCTGGAGTGGGCGGCGGCGATGAGCTCCTCCGGGCTGGTCTTGCCGTTCGCCTCCTCGGCGCGCGACGCCCACGTCACCGGCTGCTGGGCGATGCTGCCGGAGGAGTCGAAGGAGACGACGCCGTTGCCCTGGAACAGGTTGCCTTCCCACACGGTGTGTGCGGAGCGCGTGGTTGCCACGATGAATCCCTTCGAAATTCCTACAGTGGAGTCCCGTGTTCGGGACCCGTGTCCCCCATCCGATCACACTCGCCCTCATTGCACCCGGAAGACCGGCCCACGCGGGGTGAACGGCAGGCGACGGCCCGGCGGAACCAGGTACGCGTGCTCGCGCCGCACCCGCAGGACATCGCACCAGCCGTCCGTGATGACCAGGACCGGCGCGCCCGGCGGGAAGTCGTCCGCCCGCTGCAACAGGTCGATCCCGGGCTGCAGGACCGTACCGCCCCGGCCGTGCACCCGCACCCGCCCGGCGATGTCCGTCACCGGCACATACCCCGCGTCGTGGGGTGCCGCGTCGCAGAACACCACCCGCGCCGCCGGTACGTCCCGGGCCGCGGCGTAGGAGGCGATGGCGCCGAGCGCCTTGCCGAGCAGCACCCGGTCCATGGAGCCGGAGGTGTCCAGGACGACGCCGAAGGTGCAGCGGGCGATCTCCTCGGGTGGGAAGTAGTGGCCGGCGCGGGGGATGTCGGGCGTGGACGACTGGCGGCGCGAGGGACGGGCGTAGCTGCGGACCGGCTCGGGGCGCGGCACGAACTCGTCGAACCAGCGGGCCAGCCGGGCGTCCCAGGGCAGCGGCGGATGGCTGAGCGCACGGATCTCCTGGACCAGGCCGCCGGGCAGGAAGCCGCGCTCCTGCTGCTGGTGCAGGTCCAGGCCGTGCGAGAGGCCGCGGCGGTAGAACTCGTCGAGGTCGCAGAAGGCGCCGGGCGGGCCGAGCGGGGCGCCGAGCACATCGCCGACGCCCTTGCCGCGCAGGGTTGCCAGCCGGCGCATCCGGCGCAGGTCGCCGGCGATCCGGTCGTACACCTCCTCGGCGGACAGGCCGGTGAACTGCGCGTCGTACAGCAGCCCTTGGGGCATCTCCCCGACCTGCATCTCGCGCAGCCAGCCGTTGATGACGTAGTCGCAGGCGACGTTGAACAGGTACGGGTCACGGGTGCCGCAGCGGTCGCCGTGGCGCAGGGCGGCGTGCAGCATCTCGTGGGCGAGGATGAACCGCCACTCCTCGGACTCGAAGGTCCGCAGCGGGTTGATGTAGATCTCGCCGGCCTCGGCGTTCACGGCGGCGACGGAGATGCCGTGCGCGCGGGCGAGTTCGGCGTCGGCGACCAGCTTGATGCCGGCCGCGATGCCGCCGAGCAGCGGGTAGGAGGTGATGAACCACTCCAGCGCCCACTGCCAGGGGCGCTTCTCGACCGGCTCGCCGTCCATGGAGTCGCGGCGGCCGCCCGCCATGTCCATCGCGGTGGAGACGGTGCGGGTCAGGGCGGTGGCGAAGGCCAGCTGGTGGTCCGGGGGCTGGTTGTACCAGTCCCTCCACTCCACGAGCAGCTGGTCGGGCTCGGCGCCGGCGGTACCGCAGCGCTCGTACCCGGCCGGGAGCCCGTGGCGTCGCCAGTGCGCGGCGAGTCGCTCCTCGTCGCCGTCCGGGTACGCCAGGGGCTGGTCGTCCGGGGCGCGGCCCACGGGGAAGGACAGCAGGAAGCGGTTGACGACCGCGCAGCGCGCCGCGATGTCGTACCGGTCGGGCTGCTCGCGCTCCCCCTTCGCGGCCGGAACGTGACCGAAGCCCAGGTGGAGGACGGCGTGCGCGATCGACCAGGCCCACACGGCGGGATCGGCGACACGGTGGGGGTGGGCGTGCAGCGTGCCGCTGGAGGAGACGCGGACGAGTCCGTCCCGGGGCGCCGTCTCGCACTTCTCTTCGCGGCAGACGCTGAACTCGACGGCGGCGAGCGCCTGGTTGGCCCGCACCAGCCGCATCCCCTCGGCGAACGCCTCGGCCGCGACATCCCGCTTCTTCTTGGCGGTAGTCCGGTCGGCGGGAGTCCGGCTCACCGCCGTGCCTCCACCAGGCGCGGCATGTCCCGGGCCGCCTCCACCAGGAACCAGGCGGGCAGGACGGGGTTGCCGTCGGCGTCGGAGGCGATGACGCTCTGGGCGACCTCGACGGAGATCTCCGCGAGCTGCACCAGCAGCGACTTGGCGCGGTACGCGGTCTGCCGCCCGCTCGCCGACAGGTGCTCCTTGCTGACGGGCAGTTCCTTGATCAGGCGCCCGCGGAAGGACTCGGCGAGGTAGTAGAGCAGGTCGCGGTCCGCCATGCGGTGCGGCCAGCGGGCGTCGCCCTTGATGATGGCCTCGATGCCGAACCGGCTGCGCACGATCTTGACGTAGCCGCAGAACGCGGTGGCGTGCGCGGGCGTCAGCGTGCCGTGCGCCAGGACCTTCAGGGTCTCCTCGTCGAGGCCCTGGCCGAAGGAGTGCAGCGCGTCGGAGAGCATGTGCCAGGAGCGGGGCGTGGAGAACGGCTCCTCGGTCTTCGGCGGCTTGGACCACAGGTGGTCGGGCCGGTCGGTGAGGTGGTCCAGGATCCACGGGTGGATGTCGTTGTTCGCGGCCCAGGTCAGCCAGTCCTTGGCGGAGGCCTCCAGGTGGACGTGGGTGAGACGGTTGACCAGCGCGGAGGCGATGGGCCGGGCGAGGGCGTTGTCGGTGGCGCGGTTGCCGGCGCCGATGACGATGGACCCCTTGGGCAGTTCGTAGTTCCCGATACGGCGGTCCAGGATCAGCGAGTAGAACGCCTTCTGCACATCCGGGGTGGCGGCGTTCAGTTCGTCCAGGAACAGGCAGTACGGCTCGTCGCGGGCGATCGCCTCCGGCGGGCAGAACACCGAGCGCCCGTCCCGGATCTGCGGCACACCGATCAGGTCCTCCGGCGCGAGCTGGGTGCCGAGCAGGCTCACGCACTCCAGCCCCAGCGACTCGGCGAAGTCCCTGACGAGGGAGGACTTCCCGATGCCGGGGGCGCCCCAGAGGAAGACCGGCCGCACGGTGGCGAGGCCGAGGAGGAGTTCGGGGACACGGGTGGGCGTGACGGTGACGGCTGCCTGCAAGGCAGGGGCTCCTTGGGTGTGTTCGAGGGCTTTGCGACTCGAACAGTGTGTGCCCGCGGCCCCTCGGACGCAGCCCATTTTCAGGCGGCCCGCTCCTCCGGCTCCGCCTCCAGGGGCACTTGGGGGCCGTCCGATTCGCGCAGCCAGCGGCGCAGGACGTGGTGGACGTGCTCGGCGCCGACGAGGTCCTCCCCGTCGTCGGCCGGCGCGGAGAAGGCGAGCGGTGACAGCAGGAACGCCTTGCCCTGCGCGCCGCCGAGTCCGCCGTGCGAGCCGATCTGCTCCTCGAAGGCGAGGACCTCGCCGTCGGCGGGGTCGTAGGCGGAGTTGACCATGATGTCGGCGGCGTTCGGGAAGGAGTGCGTGCGGCGTACCGCGTCGGCGGCGCCCGGCCCGAAGACCTCCAACGGTCCCGGATGCTCGTCCAGTCGGTCCAGCGGGATCTCCGCGCCGTACGCGCCGAGCACGACCCCGCCGTGCTTCTCGCTGCGCACGAGCAGGAAGCCGACGCCGGGGTGGTTGGCGAGAGTGGTGAGCAGGGCGGGGTGGCGGGCGTCGATCTCCTCCTTGGTCATCCGGTGCGGGACGTCCGGGAAGGAGACCAGGCCGAGGTTGCCGGAGGCCAGCACGATCGGCTCGGAGCGGCGGCCGGACAGGCGGTGCTGCTCGCCGCCCTCCTCGACGGGCCGGTGCAGGGCGGCCCGTACGGCCGCGCGGGCCTCGGCGCCGCTGTGGGTGCGTTGCGCCCGGCGCGGTACGGGCAGCCCGCAGCCGGCCCGTACCAGGTCGCCGAGGCCGAGGCCGTAGCGGGCGCGGAAGGTCTCGCCGGGGCTCTGGCCGTGGTCCGACAACACGACGATCCGGTACGGCCGCGGCGCGTGCTCGGCGACGTTCTCGATCAGCGCCAGGGCCCGGTCGAGGCGTTCGAGGACCTTCTCGGCGTCACCGCTGAACGGCCCGGAGTGGTGGGCCACTTCGTCGTACGCCACGAGGTCGGCGTAGACGGCGGTGCGGCCGGCGAGCATGTCGCCCATCACCGCGGCGACGACGACGTCCCGTTCGACGACGGTCGCGAAGGCGCGGATGAACGGGTAGAGGCCACCGCGGGAGACGCGCGGGCGGACCTTGCGGGCGCGCGCCCGGGTGGACTGGCCGATCTCGCGGCCGACCTCGGCGGTGAAGGACAGGGCGGTGCGCACGGCGTTGGCGGGGTCGGAGAAGTAGGCGAAGTAGCCCGCCCGGGACCGGTTCTCCCGGCTGCGCCGCTTGGTGGCGATGGACAGCACCAGGGCCTGCTCGCCGGCGCCGCCGCTGAAGAGGTTGCCGCGGCTGGCTCCGTCGGAGCCGAGCAGTCCGGGGTCGCCGGTGCGGTCGATGGCGCGGCGCTGGAGTTCGGCGGCGCTGGTGGGGCGGTTGCAGACCATGATCTCGCGGCCGGCCTTCTCGTACCAGCGGAACGCGGGGACGTCGTGGTTGCTGCCGTGCAGGATCCCGAGCTGGCTGGCGCCGGTCTGGCTGGACCAGTCGGTGCGCCAGGGGGTGAGCCGGTGGGTGGGACGGGCGCCGTCGGGGGCGTCGTCGGGGGCGTCGTCGCCCTTGGCCTTGCCGAGCCAGCGGGCGACGGTGGGCATCATGCCCTTACCGACGGCGTCGAGGAGCACGTCGTGGCCGACGCCGTCGAGCTGTACGAAGACGGTGCCGGGGCTGGACGGGCCGGGGGGCAGGGCTCTGCGGCGGCGGTCGGCGAGACGGTACAGGCGGCGCCGGTAGGCGTCGTCGTCCCGTACGGCCAGGGCGGCGCCGGTGGCGGAGGCCACGGCGGACATCACGGCGGCGACGATGACGGCGGTCTCGGGGGCCGCCTCGCTGTCGCCGGAGGGGACGAGGCTGAGGGCGACGATGAGGAGCGAGCCGTTGAGGAAGAACACCAGCAGGCCGAGCACCAGGGCGGGCACCAGCAGCAGGAGCCGTACGAGGAGGGGCCACACGAGCGCGGAGAGCAGACCGAAGGCGCCGGCGCCGAGAGCGGCGGTGACGGCGATGCTGGTCGCGCTGTCACCGTCCGCCGACTGGAGCTGGAAGTCGGGCAGGATCCCGGCGAGCACGAGCATGGTGACGGTGGAGACGGCCCACACGGCGACGCTCCGCCCGACCTGACTGGCGATCCGCCGCCAACGCCCACGCACGCCCAGCCCACCTCCGGTGTCGACCCACCACCCCGAAGCGGGCCCCTACGCCCAGCGTGGCACACGCCACCGACACCCGGCCGGTGCGCGGTGCCCCACCGGTCACTTCGGTGCGCCGTCTCGCGCGCTCGTCACCGGCCGTCGTAGCCGGCCGTCGGCATCGACAGCCTGCGGTGCACCCGCGCCTTCATCTGGGCGTCGTACAACGGTTCCGCGCGTCCCACCGTCTCCACCCGCACCCCGCGCCGGGCGCACTCCGCGGTGAACTCCTCGACGGAGGACAGCGCGCTCTCCAGCACCCTGCGGCTGGGCGCCACGAACAGGTCGAGGCCGGGCCGGACGCCCTCCCACAGCACGCTGTGGTCCACCCTCAAACCGCGTACCAGGAGTTCACGCGCGACGACGTATCCGTGCTCGGTGGCCCAGCGTGCGCACATCGCGTGCTGGCCGCGGGAGTCCACCAGGAAGGGGTCGGCGTCCAGCTCTTCGAGCGGCGTCAGACTGGCGATCGCCGTCACGCGCACTACGGATGACCCCATGGCGTCCCCCTCACCTCCGGGTTTCGCCGCCGACCCTACTCCAGCCCGTACGCTTCGGGGAGTCGCGCGAAGGGGGCAAAGAAGGTGCCGGTGGAGATCACGTGGTGGGGTCACGCCACCTGCACGATCGAGGATTCGAACGTGCGCGTCCTCACCGACCCCTTGTTCGCACGCCGGCTCGCACACCTGCGCCGCCGCCGGGGCGCGCTGCCCCCGCCCGCCGCCTGGCACGCGCAGGTCGCCGTGGTCTCCCACCTCCACGCCGACCACCTGCACGTCCCGTCGCTGGCCAGGCTGGAGCAGGGCACCCGCCTGCTCGTGCCCCGGGGCGCGCCCCGGGCGGTGCCGGGACTGCGCCGGCTCACGCACCTGCGGGTGACCGAGATGGCGCCCGGCGACGTGACGTCCGTGGGCGATCTGACCGTACGGGCCGTGCCCGCGCGGCACGACGGGCGGCGGCTGCCGATCGGCCCGCGCCGCTCCCCCGCGCTCGGCTACGTCATCGAAGGCGAGGCACGCACGTACTTCGCCGGGGACACCGGCCTGTTCGAGTCGATGGCGAAGGAGGTCGGCCCGGTCGACGTGACGCTGCTGCCGGTGGGCGGCTGGGGGCCCTACCTCGGTGAGGGCCATCTGGACGCGGGGCGGGCGGCCGAGGCGCTCGCCCGGCTCGCGCCGCGCAGTGCCGTGCCGGTGCACTACGGCACGTACTGGCCGATCGGCATGGATGCGGTGCGCCCCCATGAATTCCACGCGCCCGGTGACGAGTTCGCGCGGCTCGCGGCCGAGCGCGCGCCCGGCGTGTCGGTGCACCGGCTCGCGCACGGCGAGAGCGTGCGCCCGGAGGTGACCCGGTGACGCCGCTGGCCGTCGCCGCGACGGTGGTGCCGGCCGAGTCCACGCAGCAGGCGATCGGCTATCCGTCGTTGTTCCTGCTGGTGCTGATCGGGGCGCTGGTGCCGGTCGTGCCGACGGGGGCGCTGGTGAGTTCGGCCGCGGTGGTGGCGTTTCACCAGACGGCGCCGTTCTCGCTGGCGCTGGTGTTCCTGACGGCGTCTACGGCCGCGTTCCTGGGCGACGCGATCCTGTACTGGCTGGGGCGGCGCGGCATGGGCTCGAAGAACGGCTCGCGCTGGCTGGAGGCGATCCGCTCACGCGCCCCGGAGGACCGGCTCGCGCGGGCCCAGCGCAAGCTCGCCGACCACGATGTGGCCGTGCTGGTGCTGTCGCGGCTGGTGCCGGCGGGCCGCCTGCCGGTGATGCTGGCCTGCCTGCTGGCGAAGTGGCCGATGCGGCGCTTCGCCCGCGGCAACCTTCCGGCCTGCCTGGCCTGGGCGGTGACGTACCAGCTGATCGGCATCCTCGGTGGCTCGCTGTTCGAGGAGCCGTGGGAGGGCGTGGTGGCGGCGGTCGCGCTGACCGTGCTGATCAGCGCGACGCCGACCGTCTGGCGCCGGGTGCGGAGAGCCGGCGGCGCCCCGTGACGCGGGTGCACGTCATCGCTGCAGCACCCGTGAACCCCCCACCGGCAGGTCCCACAGGTCGTCCCGGTCCAGTCCCGCCTTCTGCCACGCCGCGCGCACGCGCGTGAGCGGTTCCAGGACCGGCTCCGCCGACAGCACGAACGTGGCCCAGTGCATCGGCGCCATGCGTCGCGCGCCGAGGTCCTGGGCGGCGCGGACCGCCTCCTCCGGGTCGCAGTGGACGTCACTGAGCCACCAGCGGGGGTCGTAGGCGCCGATGGGGAGGAGCGCGAGGTCGATGCCGGGGTAGCGCTCGCCGATGCGGGTGAACCAGTGGCCGTAGCCGGTGTCGCCCGCGAAGTACACGCGCTGTCCGTCGGGCGCGGTGAGCACCCAGCCGCCCCACAGGCTGCGGCAGGTGTCGGTGAGGGTGCGCTTGGACCAGTGATGGGCGGGCACGAAGTCGAAGCGGACGCCGGACAGTTCGGCGGCCTCCCACCAGTCCAGCTCGGTGACCTGGGTGAACCTGCGGCGGCGGAACCAGCCGGCGAGCCCGGCCGGCACGAACACCGGGGTGTCGCGCGGGAGTCGGCGCAGGGTCGGCGCGTCCAGGTGGTCGTAGTGGTTGTGGCTGATGACGACCGCGTCGACACGCGGCAGGGCGCTCCAGGCCACGCCGACGGGGGTGATGCGGGCCGGGGTGCCGAGGATGCGGCGCGACCAGACCGGGTCGGTGAGCACGGTCAGCCCGCCGATCCGCACCACCCAACTGGCGTGCCCCGCCCAGGAGACGGCGACCGTGCGCGCGTCCACGCGCGGCAGCGGGCTCGGCTCGAAGGGCAGTCGCGGGATGTCGGCGAGGCCCTCCCGGCCGGGGCGGACGGCTCCCTCGCGGGCGAAGCGGGCGAGGGCCTTCATGCCGGGGAGCGGGGCGGTGAGACGGTCGTGGAAGGTCCGCGGCCACACCCGGCGTTCGCCCAGCGGGCGGGGCGCCGCGAGCGGGGGGAACGGGGGCGCGAAGGAGGACGGGTCCGCCGGGGCGTCGGCTTGCCCGGTGGCCGTACGCGATGTCGTCGACGTGGTCGACATGGCTGACTCGGACTGCTGCGTCATCGAGGAGGCTCCCATCGCTGAGCGTCGTCGCGGAGATCGTCGAAGACCGACTTCAAGTGGATCAACGCACGGTGCACGTGTGGCAGTTCCAACGGAGTGGGTGAAGTGATGCATTGCGCGCGTTCCTCGTCGCCGCCGGCCAGCAGCGGTCCGGTGGACAGTCGCACGCGCAGCGCGCCGAGGTCGTCGCCGAAGCGGTGCCCGCCCGGCGCGGGCATGCCGAGCCGGGCGGCGAGGAAGTCCTCCAGGTCCTGCGCGTCCCCGACGTCGTGCGCGGACAGCCCGGCGCGCAGCGGGCCGAGGTCGACGTACAGGTGCCGTCCGGCCTGCGGGGGCCGTGCCAGGGCTCCGGCGCCGACCGCGGCGGCGTGCACGGCCGCGGCCACGCGCGCGTGCAGGCGTACGGTGGCGTCGACCCGTGCGGTGACCGGCTCGGGCTCCCTCAGGGCATGGGCGGCGGCGAGGGCGACGGGGCCGGCGATACGGGCGCCGAGCGCGGTGAGCACGTCGAGCACGCGCGCGTGGAGGCTGTCGCCGGTCTCGCCCGCGGGGAACCGGGCGACCGCGGCGGGCCAGCCGGGCGGCAGGAGGGCGCCGGCCAGGTCGGTGACGACGGTGACGTGCTCGGGCAGCATCTCGGCGGGGCTGAACAGCACGGTGTCGTGCGGGGCGTGCACGGTGTCGCGCCAGGTCTCGTCGCTGACCAGGTGCAGTCCCTCGCCGGTCGCGGCCTCCAGGGCCTCGTGCAGCACCTCGGGCGGCGCCACGGTGGCGGTGGGGTCGTCGGCGACGGACAGCACGAGCAGCCGCGGGTCACCGCCCTCGGCACGGACCCGGCGAACGGTCTCCAGCAGGGCGTACGGATCCGGCACCCCGCCGCACTCGGCCGGCGTCGCCACATGGAAGACGGGTCTGCCCAACAGGCGTGCGTACGGCGCCCACCAGGCGGCACAGGGCCGCGGCACCAGGACGTCGCCGCCGAGCGCGGCGGTCAGGGCGAGCAGCAGGGCGGGCGCTCCGGGAGCGGCCACGGCCCGAGCGGGTTCGGTGGGCAGACCCCGCCGGTCCCAGTAGCCGCACGCGGCCTCCAGGAGTGCGGCGCCGCCCCCGATCGGCTCGCTCTCGGACCGGCCTGCGGCCGCGGCGAGCACGGCCGCCAGTTCGGGCAGCACGGGCAGCCCGTCGTCCGGGAGGGGCGGCCCGTAACGGACGGGGCCGTGGCCTTCGGGATCCGTCCGGCGCATCCGTTCCTCCGCGCTGCCTGGTGCCGTGGGGGTTCGTCGTCTTGTGCTGCTCCGTGAGGGCCGGGGTCCGGGCGGGCTGGTCGGCTGTGGGAATCGGGTTCTGCGGTGCGCGCGGTGCGGGCCCTGAGGTTCGTACGGCGAGGGGTGCGCACGGTGTGTGGCGTGCCCTTCGCGCTCTGAGTACCCATCGTCGCGCCACCCCATGGCCGCCGGGTTGGGTTGCGCCGGTCACACCGCGGCCCGCCGGCGGGTGACCGTGCGGATCAGCCCTCCCCGGTGGGCGTCCTGCGGCACAGCCGGTACACCGCACCGCCGAGCGCGGTCGCGATGAGAAGGCCGCCGGCGACCAGGGCGGGGACGGAGTCGGTGAAGGCGCCGCCCTGGCCGGCCCGTACGCCGTGCTCGACGGCGGCGCTGCCGCAGTCCTCGGGGTGGGCCTCGCTGCTGCCGGAGTGGTGCTCGCTCCTGCCGGAGTGGTGCTCGCTCCTGCCGGAGTGGTGCTCGCTCGCACTCCCGTGGGACGCGGTGCCGCCGGGTTCGGCCTTGCCCGCGTGAGGCTCGGTGCAGTGGCGGTCGGTGCCGTCCGGGGCGCCGACGCCGCCGCCAGCAGTGCCGCCGGTGTCGCCGGTGCCGCCATCGGTGCCGCCCCTGCCACCGTCCGTGCCGCCTGTGCCGCCCTCTGTGCCGTGATCGGCGCCTCCCTCACCGCCGACCGTGCCGCCTGCGCCGCCCGCGCCGCCGTCCGCGCCATGATCAGCGGCTCCCCCGCTGCCGTCCGCACCACCACCGCCGTGAGTGCCGGCGCCGTCGTCGAGGGCCACCGTCAACGTCGCGCTCCACGGCTTGCCCTCGTCGCCGGCCGCCGCCGGGCAGGTGCCGTCGACCGTCCAGGCGGAGTCCGCTCCGGCCGCGTCCGGATCGCCCTCGAAGTTCTCCGCCGGGGGAACGGTCGCGGTACCGCTGTAAGCGGGCCCGGCATCCCCCTCGTCGCCGGAGACCCGCTTCAGCGCGACGGTGCCCTCCTCGAACGCCTGCGAGGTGGCGTCCACGGTGTCGGGCGCCCCGTCGACGGGATCGCAGGAGACCTCGACGGTCACGCTGCCGCCCGGCGAGACGGTGCCGGGGCTGACCTCCACGGCCGGGTCCGCGCAGGCGGCCGAGGCGGCGAAGCCCACGACGGCACCGGACAGGGCGGCGACGGACAGGGCACGGGCGGTGCGGCGCATGGGGTGAACTCCTTCGGCCGACGGCTGCGGGGGTACGGCGGTCGTGCCCCCGCAGCCATGACAGCCCGCCCGGCGCCCGCACGCGCGCGGCCGGGCACCATTCGCGGGACGGGGGCGGCCGAGTGGGTGAGCCGGCCGCCGTGAGTCCACTTTCCGAACCGACTCCGCCCCGGCGAGTTGGGTGTTCCAACCCGCCCCGTCAGTTCAGCAGGGCCGCCAAGTCCCGCTCCAGCCCGCGTCCCCGCCTGCTGACGACGCCGGAGGCGACGTCCGACAGCTTGCGGTTGGTGCCCTGCGAGATGCGGCGCAGTACCCCGAAGGCGGCGTCGGCGTCGCAGCCGAGGACGTGCATGACGATGCCGCACGCCTGGTCGACGACGGGCCTGGTGCGCAGCGCGGTGCCGAGCTGGTCGAGCTCGGTGAGCGCGGCACGGTAGGAGCGGTCGCGGACCAGGCAGCTCACCGCGAACTCGCCCAGGGCTCGAACAGGCCCGTGCGAGGCGTTCTCCAGTGCGCCGGGCCGGAAGCTGTAGAGACTGAGCGTCACCGTCAGCCCGGAGCGGCGGAACGGCAGCGTGACACAGGACCGCACCCCCGAGTCGAGCGCCATGGCGCGGTAGTCCGGCCAGCGCTCGTCGTGCAGGAGGTCGGCCGTGTCGACCGGTCCGCCGCGTTCCAGGGCGGCCGGGATGGGCCCGTCACCGGACCGCAGCTGCACGGCGACGAGCCCGGCGAGGTCGGGATGGGTGACGGCGGCGGGGCGCTCGGCGCCCGCCTCGGACACCGTGCTGCTCGCCCCGCAGCAGTCCGCGGTGCAGCGTACGGCCTGTTCGGCCAGCTCGGACAACCTGCGCCCGGGCAGGGCGGCTTCGGCCGACTCGTCACCCCAGCGGTCCACCTGTTCGTGCACGGCCATCCTCAACCCTCCTCCTTCTTCGTGCGCGTTCCCGGGCCGGCGCGAGGAAAACCGTGAGAGAAGGCGCCGTGGCAGTTGGCGCCCCGCCGTCCCGTGACCTCTTGTCGCCAGCTAGGTTCGTCCCATGGCGCAGACGGACGAATTCGGTGAAGAGCTCGCGGATTTCGTACGCCGCGTCGCGGAGCTCAAGGCGGCGCGGTCCCTGTCGGGAGGGGACCTGCCGACGGTCCTGGACGCCGCCATCTTCGAACTCGACCACGTGGCCGACCAGTTGTGGCCGTGGTACGAGCGGCTGTCCTCGGGCGGAGTGCCCCGCACGGCGCCCTCCGACCGTCAGGAGCAGCATCTGCTGAAGGCGGTGTTCCAGCGCTTCCCGCTGCCGGTGGCCCTGGTGGACCGGGAGGCGGTGGTGCGCCGGATGAACTTCGCGGCGACGTCCTTCACCGGCGTCCGGGCGGGCTATGCGACGGGACGGCCGCTGACCGGTCTCCTCGCCCGTGCCGACCGGGTGGCGTTCCGTTCCCAGGCGGCGGCGGTGGCGCGTGGTGAGGGCGACCGCGGCCTCACCGTGCATCTCCAGCAGCGCCCCTCCGCGCCGGTCCACGCGACCCTGTGCGCCGTACGCCCGAGCGGGGAGCCGCACACGAGCGTGCTGGTCGTCCTCCAGCCCGGCGACCTCCGCGCGCCCGGGGCCCACGGCGCGGGTGAGAGCCCGACGGCCCAGGTCCCCGACCTCGCCGAGACCACCCGGCACGCGGAGCTGATGGACGTCCTCGACGAGATGACCACGGCCCTGCTGGCCGCGCCGCGCGGCGACCTGGAGGTCGTCCTGCGACGGGCGGCCCAGGTCCTGCACGGCCGCTTCGCCGACTGGGTGATCGCCGACACCGGCACGGCCCGGCTGTCCCGTACGACCGTGCTGGCCCCCTCGGAGCAGGAGGCGAAGGCACTCGCGGCCCAGGACCCCACCGCCTGCCCCCTGGTCATGGAGACGGCCCGCACCGCCTCCCCGGCCCTCCAGCTCCGCCCCCCGAATCCGAGCGCCTTCGGCCACGACCCCCAGGGCGCCCCCGTCCTCGTACAGGCGAACGTCACGTCCCTGCTGTGCGTACCCCTGAAGGCCGACGGCGCCGTGCAGGGTGTGCTCACGCTGTTCCGCTGCGGAGCCCGCCTGGCGTTCTCAATGGCGGAGGCCAAGGCGATGGACACGATGTCCCGCCACATGGCACTGGCGGCGGCGGGAACGCCCTAGAGGGGCGACCCTCAGGCCACATCACTGAGGACCTGTTCCCGCAGCCGGCTGCAGCACCGGCTGATCAGCCGGGACACATGCATCTGCGAGATACCCAGCTGCTCGGCGATCCGGCTCTGCGTCATGTCCCCGAAGAACCGCATGTACAAGATCGCCCGCTCGCGCTCAGGCAGCGCGGCGAGCCGCGGCTTGACGGCCTCACGATCCACGACCGTGTCCAGCGCGGGATCGGCGGACCCCAGCGCGTCGCTCAGCGAGTAGCCGTCCTCGCTGCCGGGCAGCTCCGCGTCCAGCGACAGGGCGGTGAAACTCTCCAGTGCCTCCAGGCCGACCTTGACGTCGGCCTCACTCATGTCCGCGTGCTCGGCGATCTCCGCGACCGTGGGCCTGCGGCCCGAGACGGTCTGCAACTCCTGGACGGCGAACCGCACCCGGTTACGCAGGTCCTGCACCCGGCGCGGCACGTGCAGCGTCCACATGTGGTCGCGGAAGTGCCGCTTGATCTCCCCGGTGATGGTGGGCACGGCATAGCTCTCGAAGGCGTTGCCGCGCTCGGGGTCGTACCGGTCGACGGCCTTGACCAGCCCGAGGGCGGCCACCTGCCGCAGGTCCTCGAAGCTCTCGCCCCGGCTGCGGAAGCGCCCGGCGAGCCGGTCGGCCATGGGCAGCCACGCCTCGACGATCCTGTCGCGGACGGCGTCGCGCTGCGGGCCCTCGGGCAGCGACGCGAGCTTGCGGAAGTCCTCGGCGGTGTCCGGGGCGTCGTCGTGCGGGTGGTGCTTCGCGCTCACTGAGGTGGGCATGATGCGCCACAACTCCCTTGATTGTGCTCTGGCGTGGACGGTCACCATGGGAGTGCGGGCGCGCACCGGAACCGGGCACACCCGTGGCGGGAAATCGCCGCTCCCACGGACGTGCCTCCTGTCCGAAGCACTGTTCCTTCGCCTGCCCTGCCGCCCGGCCCGCAAACACCGGGCAGGTTTTTCACCTCTTCGCAGGGTCACTCGTAGCGGTGCCGCGCAGTCCCCCGGAACCAGGAGGTCCCGCATGAGCACCAAGGTCGCCGACCACGTCCTTCAGCGCCTGCGCGAGTGGGGTGTCGAACACGTCTTCGGCTATCCCGGTGACGGCATCAACGGACTGCTCGCCGCCTGGGGCCGGGCCGAGAACGAGCCCCGTTTCATCCAGTCCCGGCACGAGGAGATGTCCGCGTTCCAGGCGGTCGGTTACGCGAAGTTCAGCGGCCGTGTCGGGGTGTGCGCGGCGACGTCCGGTCCCGGCGCGATCCACCTGCTCAACGGCCTGTACGACGCCAAGCTCGACCATGTTCCGGTGCTGGCGATCGTCGGTCAGACGCACCGCACCGCGATGGGCGGCTCCTACCAGCAGGAGGTGGACCTGCACACGCTGTTCAAGGACGTCGCCTCGGACTTCGTGGAGACGGTGACCGTTCCCGAGCAGCTGCCGAACGTCCTGGACCGGGCGATCCGCACCGCGTACGCGCGCCGCGCGCCCACGGCGATCATCATCCCCGGCGATGTGCAGGAACTCGACTACGCGCCGCCCACGCACGAGTTCAAGATGGTGCCCTCCAGTCTGGACCGCAGCTCCTGGACGGCGATCCCCTCGGACGACTCGGTCCGCCGGGCCGCGGAGATCCTCAACACCGGTGACAAGGTGGCGATCCTGGTCGGCCAGGGCGCGTCCGGCGCGCGGGCCGAGGTGGAGCGGATCGCCGAACTGCTCGGCGCCGGCGTGGCCAAGGCGCTGCTCGGCAAGGACGTCCTGAGCGACGAACTGCCGTACGTCACCGGCTCGATCGGCCTGCTGGGCACGCGCCCGTCGTACGAGCTCATGCGCGACTGCGACACGCTGCTGACCATCGGGTCGTCCTTCCCGTACACGCAGTTCCTGCCGGACTTCGGCAAGGCGCGGGGCGTGCAGATCGACATCGACCCGCACATGGTCGGGATGCGGTACCCGTACGAGGTGAATCTCGTCGGCGACGCGAAGGCCACGCTGGAGCGGTTGATCCCGCTGATCGAGGAGGGCCGCGGGCGCGAGTGGTACGACACGGTGTGCGACAACGTGGCGCACTGGCGGGAGGTCATGGAGCGGCGGGCGAACCTGTCGGCCGACCCGATCAACCCGGAGTACGTCGCCCGCGCCCTGGACCCGCTGCTGCCCGGCAACGCCATCATCAGCTCCGACTCGGGCTCGGCGGCGAACTGGTACGCCCGCCATCTGACGATGCGGCCCGGCATGCGCGCGTCGCTGTCCGGGACGCTGGCGACGATGGGCTGCGGGGTGCCGTACGCGATCGGCGCCAAGTTCGCCCACCCGGACCGGCCGGCGATCGCGCTGGTCGGCGACGGCGCGATGCAGATGAACGGCCTCGCGGAGCTGATCACGGCGGCCAAGTACAAGGACCAGTGGGAGGACCCGCGCCTGGTCGTCGGCGTGTTCAACAACCACGACCTCAACCAGGTCACCTGGGAGATGCGCGCCATGGAGGGCGCCCCGTCCTTCCTGCCGTCCCAGGAGCTCCCCGACGTCCAGTACGCCGCCTTCGCCCGCTCCCTCGGTCTGACCGGCATCCGCGTGGAGAAGCCCGAGGACGTCGAGGCGGGCTGGCGTGCGGGTCTGGAGGCGGACGGCCCCGCGGTCGTCGAGTTCCTCACCGACCCGGCCGTACCGCCGATCCCGCCGCACGCCTCCTGGGAGCAGCTGGAGGCGACGGCCGCGTCCATCCTGAAGGGGGACGCGGACCGGGGCTCGATGGTCAAGCAGGGGTTCAAGGCGAAGATGCAGGAGTTCCTGCCGGGGCGGGAGAAGAAGCACTAGCGGGGCCACACCGATCAGCAGGGCACCGACCTGCCGGCGCACGGCCGGCCCTGTTCAGTGCACGTGCGGGCCGCCGGTCGACTGCGGCCTGCCGCGCGGCACAAGACCCAGAGCCACGACGGCCCCGGCGGCCGCCGCCACCGCGCACACCGTGAACGCGTCGCGGAAGCCGGCTGCCGAGCCTCGTTCGAAGCCGGCGGCCGCGACGGTCGAGACAACGGCGACGCCTATCGAACCGCCCACCTCGTGGAAGGTGTTGACGACTCCGGAGGCGAGCCCCGCCTCGCGGTGCTCCACCATGGCCAGGGCGGTCGTCGTGGCGGTGACGAAGACCGCGCCGATGCCGAGGGAGGCGATCACCAGGCCCGGCAGGAGCCGGTCGTACACGCCGCCGGTCTCCGGCAGTCGGGTCAGCGGCATGGTTCCGGCGGCCGCGACGGCCATGCCGGCGACCGCCGTCGGGTGGCTGCCGATCCGGCCGACGAGCCGGGACCCGAGGTGGGCGCCGATGCCCGTGGCCACGGCGACGGGCAGGTGTCGTGGACCAGGCGGGCGAACCCGTGGACGGCGGTGTCAGTGCCCCAGTGCCGCTTCCTGCGGACGGTCCTCGTCCTGGTCCTTCGGCAGCAGCAGATCCTCGTAGCGGCCCAGTGCCAGCACCACGCCGAGCATGGCGAGCGGGAGCAGCACGGTGAGCAGTGCCATGATCTGTCCTTCCCCAGTACCTGAGTGGGGGGTGCAGGTCGGGTCTCCCTCCTTCCGGGGTGCAAACCCCGTGTCGGCCCCCTGTGTACGGGTACGCGGTGCGGACCCCCGAAGATCTGGAGGGAGTCATGCAGCGAGGCAGTGACCGGCTGAGCGTTCATCGCGACGACGAGATGAAGCACGAACTGCAGGGCCTGCTGAGGTCCGGGCACCCCACCCGGACCGAGGAGTGGCACGACCCGGAGCCGTCCGCCGACGACGACCTGCGGGTCGCGGGTGGGCCGGTGACGCCCGGGACGTCGACGGCGTCCCTGGCGGTGGTCCGGCTGGAGCTGGCGCGGTTCCTGAGCCGTGGTGCCTTCCCGGCGAGCCCCCGGGAGCTGGTCGGGATCCTGCGCGGCGGATACGCGCCGGACGCCCTGATCGAGGCGCTGGAGCGGCTGCCGCGCACCGCGCGCTACGCCAACGTCCAGGAGCTGGCCGAGGCCCTGACCGGGACCGGGCGGTCCACGGGCCGCCCGAACGCATAGGGGACCGGTCGGCGGGTACTGCGGGCGGGGTCACACCGACGCGCCCGCGGTACCGAACCGGCCGGGCGACGCAGGAAGGGCCCAGGATGGCTGATTTCGTGAGGGACGTCATGACACCGGGCGTGGTCGCCGTCCGCCCGGACGCCTCGCTCGTCGAGGCGGCGCAGCTGATGCGCGCGCAGGACATCGGCGATGTGGTGGTCGCGGACGGACAGCGGATCGTGGGTGTGCTCACCGACCGTGACATCACGGTACGGGCGGTCGCGGACGGCGCCGACCCGCTGACGGTGAGCGCCCGGTCGGTGTGCACCCGGGACCCGGTGATGATCGGCCCGGGCGACCGGGTGTCCCTCGCGGTCGCGCTGATGCGTGAGCACCGCGTACGGCGGCTGCCGGTCGTCGAGGACGGTCTGCCGGTCGGCGTCGTCAGTCTCGGGGACCTGGCCGAGACCGAGGATCCCGACTCGGCGCTGGCGGAGATCAGCCGGGCCGCTCCGGACGAGTGAGCGCATGAGCGAGGACGGTCGGACGACATCACCGGGTCCCGGGTGGCGATGCACCGGCGGACCCGGATCGAGGAGACGGCGGGGACCGAGGAGTCCCTCATCCACGCGCTGATGATGACCGAGGTGGGCATCCCCATCGCGCGCCCTGCGCTACGAGGTCGACCCGCTGCTGCTCACCGTGCAGCTCGGCGCGACCGCGGCGCACGAGGCGACCGCGCTGTGGGACGCGCGTACGGCCGCCACAGCGACCGCGAGGTCAAGCCGGTCGAGCGGCACGTCCACAGCTGCCCGGCGCGTGTGGCGAGGAGCTGCTGCGCTGTGTGCGCGGCCCGGCGGAACAAGAAAAGCGCGACGAGCGACGAGGCCCGCTTCAGGGCCGCGGAAGGACATGGAGACATCATGCGTATCGCATTTCTGATCGCACCCGAAGGCGTCGAGCAGGTCGAGCTGACCGATCCGTGGCAGGCGGTGGTGGACGCCGGCCACGAGCCGGTGCTCGTGTCGACGAAGCCGGGCTCGATCCAGGCGTACCACCATCTCGACAAGGCGGAGAAGTTCCCCGTGCAGGAGGTCGTCGGTGAGACGTCGGCCGACTCCTTCGGCGCGCTGGTCCTGCCGGGTGGCGTCGCCAACCCGGACCATCTGCGGATGAACGGCAAGGCCGTCGCGTTCGTGCGGGACTTCTTCGAGCGGGGCCTGCCGGTCGCCGCGATCTGCCACGCCCCGTGGACGCTGGTGGAGGCGGACGTCGTACGCGGCCGGGTGCTGACCTCCTGGCCGAGTCTGCGCACGGACATCCGCAACGCGGGCGGCACCTGGGTCGACGAGCAGGTGCGGATCTGCGACCACGGCCCGAACAAGCTGGTCACCAGCCGTAAGCCGGACGACCTGAAGGCGTTCTGCGAGACGTTCCTCGACGTGTTCGCCAGGGAGTCCGAGGAGGCCGCCTGATGGCAGACCGCAAGCAGGAGCAGCGGGAGAACTTCCGGGCGGACGACCCGACCGCCGGGCCGCTGACCACCGAGCAGGGTGTGGAGGTCGACCACACCGACGACTCGCTGGCCGCCGGCGAACGCGGTCCGACGCTGATGGAGGACTTCCACTTCCGGGAGAAGCTCACCCACTTCGACCACGAGCGGATCCCGGAGCGGGTGGTGCACGCGCGGGGCGCGGGGGCGTACGGCTTCTTCGAGCCGTACGAGTCCTGCGCGCGGTTCACGCGGGCGGCCTTTCTCCAGGATCCGTCCGTGCGGACGCCCGTCTTCGTGCGGTTCTCCACCGTGCAGGGGCCGAAGGGCTCGGCGGACACGGTCCGGGACGTGCGCGGCTTCGCGACCAAGTTCTACACGTCGGAGGGGAACTACGACCTGGTCGGGAACAACTTCCCGGTCTTCTTCATCCAGGACGGCATCAAGTTCCCCGACTTCGTGCACGCGGTGAAGCCGGAGCCGCACAACGACATCCCCACCGGCGCGTCCGCCCACGACACCCTGTGGGACTTCGTGTCCCTCCAGCCGGAGACGCTGCACGCGATCATGTGGCTGATGTCGGACCGGGCCATCCCGCGCAGCTACCGCATGATGCAGGGCTTCGGCGTGCACACCTTCCGGTTCGTGAACGCGCAGGGGCGCGGCACCTTCGTGAAGTTCCACTGGAAGCCGAAGCTGGGCGTGCACTCGCTGGTGTGGGACGAGGCGCAGGAGTGCCAGGGCCGCGACCCGGACTTCAACCGGCGTGACCTGTGGGACGCGATCGAGGCGGGCGAGTACCCGGAGTGGGAGCTGGGCGTCCAACTCGTGCCGGAGGAGGACGAGTTCGCGTTCGACTTCGATCTGCTCGACCCGACGAAGATCATTCCGGAGGAGCAGGTGCCGGTGCGGCCGATCGGCCGGATGGTGCTGGACCGCAACCCGGAGAACTTCTTCGCCGAGACCGAGCAGGTCGCCTTCCACACGGCGAACGTCGTGCCCGGGATCGACTTCACCAACGACCCGCTGCTCCAGGCCCGCAACTTCTCCTACCTGGACACGCAGTTGATCCGCCTCGGCGGCCCCAACTTCACGCAGCTTCCGGTGAACCGGCCGGTGGCGCCCGTGCGCACGAACCAGCGCGACGGCTACCACCAGAGCGCGATCCACCGGGGTACGAACTACTTCCCGAACTCCCTGGGCGGCGGCTGCCCGGCACACGCCGGCGTGGACGGGCACGCGTACACGCACTACGCGGAGCGTGTCGACGGCGCCAAGATCCGCCGCCGCAGCGCGAGCTTCCAGGACCACTACACCCAGCCCGCGATGTTCTGGAACAGCATGGCGGACTGGGAGAAGCAGCACATCGTCGAGGCGTTCCGCTTCGAGCTCGGCAAGGTCGGCGCGAAGGAGGTGCGGGCCCGTACGGTCGAGCACCTCGCCCGGGTGAACGGCGAGCTGGCGGCGTCGGTGGCGCGGGGCATCGGGGTGCCGGAGCCGTCCGTGACGCAGGCGGCGGACAAACTGTCCTCCCCCGCGCTGAGTCTGGAGTCCCTGCGCGGCGACGGCTCGGTCCGCACCCGGCAGATCGCGGTTCTCGTCGCCGACGGCGTCGACGTCGCCCAGGTGACGTCGGTGCGCGAGGCGCTCACGGCCGAGGGCGCGATCGTCGAGGCGCTGGCGCCGACGGACGGCGCGGTCACCGGTGCCGGGGGTGAACGGTTCGAGGTCGACCGCGCGCTGCCGACGGTGGCCTCCGTGCTGTACGACGCCGTACTGGTGCCCGGCGGCCCCGCGGACACCCCGGGCACGGTGGCCGACCCGGACGCGATGCGCTTCGTGCGGGACGCCTACCGGCACGGCAAACCGGTGGGCGCGCTCGGCTCCGGCGTGGGTGTCCTGTCCGCCCTGAAGCCGGAGGGCGTCCGGCTGTCCGCCGAGTTCCACCGCACGGTGACCGACCAGGGCGTGGTGACGGACACCTCCCCGGGCCCGGCGACGGAGGAGTTCCTCCAGTCCTTCAGGGCCGCGGTGCGGGCCCATCGGCACTGGGGGCGGCCGCCGGTGCACGGCTGACCCGAAGACAGGACCGGATCACGGCTGACCCGAAGACAGGACCGGATGCGGCAGGACCGGGTGCGCCGGGGAACGAGGGCCTGACGGGCCCGCCCGGCGCACCGGCGTGTCTCGTACGCCCGAGCACTCCTCGGCACCCCCGGGCGCCACTCGGCACCGGCCGGGATCACGCCGGTGGGGTCGTCGGGGCGGCGCTGCTGCCGGTGCGGTCGCGGGCGCCCTCGCGGGTCCGGCCCGAGGCCACCGGGCGGCGTGGGTTGCGGCGCAGGTACTCGCCCTCCAGCTGCGCCATGCGTTCGTTGTGGACCCGCAGCGCGTCGTTCGAGCCGTGCAGCAGCGTGTCGTGGCGCGTCCGGTGGATCGTCTCCAGCTCCTTCATGAGCTGCTGGTCGTCCAGCCGGCCGGGGTCGACTCCGTTCATGGTGGTGCCCCGCTCGTCGTGTTCAATCATGCGGTCCGGGTACCCGCCCGAGGAGCACACAGCACCCGAGCGGCGTAGGGGAGAGCAACCTATGGATCTCGCCTTTCTGCATCCACTGTACGAACACCCCGGCCCCTGGGCCTCCGTGTACGTCGGCACGTCCCGGCACACGCAGGACACGCCCCACGAGCGGCGCCTCACCGCCCAGGCCCTGTCCCGGGAGCTGTCCGAGCAGGGCGCCGACGACGCGACCTGCCGGGCCGTACGGCACGCGCTGGAAGGACTCGAACACTCCTCCGAACCTCATGGACGCGCGGTCTTCGCCCGCGCCGGCGAGGTGGTCCTGGACCCGCCGCTGGCCCGGCCCCCGCGGCGCGACAGCGCCCACTGGGCGCCGCTGCCGCACACCGCGCCCCTCCTGGAGCTCGCGGGTGAGGACCCGGTCTGCGTGGTGGCCTACGTCGACCGCCGGGGCGCCGCCTTCGAGCTGCGCACCGCGCTCGGCCGGCAGGACGTCGGCTCGGTCACCGGCCGGCAGCATCCGATCCACCGCACGAGCACGGTCGACTGGTCCGAGCGGCACTTCCAGCTCAAGGTGGAGAACACCTGGGAGCACAACGCGGCCGAGATCGCCGACGCGCTCACCGTCTGCCAGGAGGAGACCCGCGCCGACCTGCTGATCCTCGTCGGTGACGACCGCGAGCGGCGGTCGGTGCACGAACGGCTGCCGCAGCGGCTGCACGACCTCGTGGTCGAGGCCCCGCACGGCACCGGCAGCAGGCTGCTCGACGAGGACGTCGAACGGATCCGCGAGCAGCATGTACGGCAGCGGGCGGAGCGCGAGCTGGAGCGGTTCCTGGCCGCCCGGCAGCCGGATCCCGAGGGGCGTTCCGGTGCGGCGGAGGGCGTGCCCGCGCTGATCGAGGCCGCCCGTGAGCACCGCATCGAGGAACTCCTGATCCGCCCGGACGGCCCCGACGCACATCGCGAGGTGTGGATCGGCGAGGATCCGGACCAGCTGGCGGTGCGCCGTACGGACCTGAAGATCCTCGGCGAGCAGCACTCCTGGCCGGCCCGCGCCGACGACGCGCTGATCCGTTCCGCGGTCGCGACGGGTGCTGCGGCCCTGTCGGTCACTCCGGCCGACCCGGTCGCGGAGCCGGCCGGCGGGTTGGGTGCCCTGCTGCGGTGGGCGTGAGCGTCACCGCGCCCGCTCCACCCTCCGTTCGTCCCACACCGGCTCCGGGGTCTCCCGGACCCGGCCGTCGCTGCCGAAGACGAGGTAGCGGTCGAACGAGCGGGCGAACCAGCGGTCGTGGGTGACGGCGAGCACCGTGCCCTCGAACGCCTCCAGCCCTTCCTGGAGTGCCTCGGCGGACTCCAGGTCGAGGTTGTCGGTCGGCTCGTCGAGGAGCAGGGCCGTGGCGCCCCGCAGTTCCAGCAGCAGGATCTGGAAGCGGGCCTGCTGGCCGCCGGAGAGCCGGTCGAAGGTCTGCTCGGCCTGGTGGGTCAGCTCGTAGCGGCGCAGGCGGGACATCGCGGCGCCCCGGTCCTGGGCGTGCTCCTTCCAGAGGATGTCGAGGAGGGTGCGGCCGATCAGCTCGGGATGCGCGTGCGTCTGCGCGAAGTGTCCGGGCACGACGCGCGCGCCGAGCTTCCACTCCCCCGTGTGCGCCACGTCGTCGCCGGCCAGCAGGCGCAGGAAGTGCGACTTGCCGGAGCCGTTGGAGCCGAGGACGGCGACGCGTTCGCCGTAGAAGACCTCCAGCGAGAACGGCTTCATCAGGCCGGTGAGCTCCAGTCCCGCGCAGGTGACGGCCCGCACCCCGGTGCGTCCGCCCTTGAGCCGCATCCTGATGTCCTGCTCGCGCGGCGGCTCCGGGGGCGGTCCCGCCTCCTCGAACTTGCGCAGCCGGGTCTGGGCGGCACGGTAGCGGGAGGCCATGTCGGGGCTGTTCTCGGCGGCCTGACGGAGCGTCAGGACCAGCTTCTTGAGCTGGGCGTGCTTCTCGTCCCAGCGTTTGCGCAACTCCTCGAAGCGGGCGAAGCGCTGCCGCCGGGCCTCGTGGTACGTCGCGAAACCACCGCCGTGCACCCAGGCGTCCGCGCCGGCCGGTGAGGGCTCGACCGAGACGATCTTCTCGGCGGCGCGGGCCAGGAGTTCGCGGTCATGGGAGACGAAGAGGACCGTCTTGCGGGTCTCCTTCAGGCGCTCCTCCAGCCAGCGCTTGCCGGGTACGTCGAGATAGTTGTCGGGCTCGTCGAGCAGCAGCACCTCGTCCGTGCCGCGCAGCAGCGCCTCCAGCACCAGCCGCTTCTGCTCGCCTCCGGACAGGGTCCGCACCTGGCGCCACTGCGCCTTCTCGTACGGCACGCCGAGCGCGGCCGTGGTGCACATGTCCCACAGCGTCTCGGCCTCGTAGCCGCGCGCCTCGGCCCAGTCGGCGAGCGCCTGCGCGTACGTGAGCTGGGCGGCCTCGTCGTCGACGGTCATGAGGGCGTGCTCGGCGGCGTCGACGGCCTTCGCGGCCGCGCGGATGCGGGGCGGCGCGACCGACACGAGCAGGTCGCGTACGGTCGTCTCGTCCCGTACGGATCCCACGAACTGGCGCATCACGCCGAGCCCACCGCCGACGGTGACGGTGCCGCCGTGCGGTTTCAGCTCGCCGGAGATCAGCCGCAGCAGGGTCGTCTTGCCGGCGCCGTTGGGCCCGACCAGCGCCACGATGGCGCCTTCACCCACCCGGAAGGACACGTCGCCGAGCAACGCCCTCCCGTCGGGGAGGTAGTACTCGAGGTGCGCGGCTTCCAGATGTCCCATGGGGCCGAATTCTGCGGGCCGCCACCGGACCCGGGCAAACGCTTATTCCGCACGCCCGGCCCTTTCGTGCGCCGGGCACGCACCCGCCGTCAGGTGCGCACCTCTAGGGCACGTCCCCGCCGACGGGCCACCCCGCAGGGCCGCCCTCCCCCGCGGGCGACACCATCGCTCCCGCCCACTCCAGCGCTTTCCAGCCCTCGGCGGGCGAACCCTCCAGGATCACCACTCCCGTGTTCGCCAGCGGGTGCGCCGCGGCGAAGGGCACGTCCACGTTGACCGCCCGGGCCGCCGTCCACATGCGGATCGCGGCACCGTGGCTGACCATGGCGACGGTCCCGGCCCCGCTGTCGGCGGCCTCCGCCACCACCGCGTCGTAGCGCGCCAGCGCCTCCGCGCCGCTCTCGCCGCCCGGCATCCGCAGCTCCGTGTCGCCGGCCGCCCAGGCGAACACCGTCTTCATGTAGGGCTCCGCCTGCTCCGCGTCGCCCGGCAGCATCTCCAGGTCGCCCGCGGACAGCTCCCGGATGCCGTCCCGCACGAGCACGTCGAGACCGCGCGCGGCGGCCAGCGGGGCGGCGGTGCGCTGGGTGCGGATCAGGGTGGAGGCGTAGACCGCCTCGATGTCCTCGCCGACGAGGGCCTCGGGCAGGGCCGCGGCCTGTGCTTCGCCGAGCGCGGTCAGACCGGGGCCCGGGACGGCCGTGTCCAGCAGGTGGTCCACGTTGGAGGGCGTCTGGCCGTGACGGATCAGGAGCAGGCGCATGGGGCGGGTTCCTCCGTGGGTCGCTCACCGTCGGACGGACAGCATTCGGCCACTTCAGGGTACCCAGCCCTTATGAGCCCAGACGTCGATCTCACCCTTGCCACCCGCGGCCGGCATGCCCTGCGCGACCGGCTCCTCGCCCTCGACTCGCGGCTGTTCGAGTTCGCGGCGGAGCGGAACTGGCCGTTTGCCGAGCGGGTCCTGCCGAGGCTGAGCCGGAGCGCGAACCACGGGGTGCTGTGGTTCGCGACGGCCGCCGTGCTCGCCGCGAGCCGCACGCCTCGGGCCCGCCGGGCGGCGGCCCGGGGCCTGGCCTCGCTCAGCCTGGCCTCGCTGACCATCAACACCCTCGGCAAGCGGTCGGTGCGCCGCCCCCGCCCGACCCTGGACCCCGTGCCGCTGGTCCGGCAGCTCAAGCGGCAGCCGATCACCACCTCGTTCCCGTCCGGTCACTCCGCTTCGGCGGCCGCCTTCGCGACGGGTGTCGCCCTGGAGTCGCCCGCCTGGGGCATGGCGGTGGCCCCGGTCGCCTGGTCGGTGGCGCTGTCCCGCGTGTACACCGGCGTCCACTTCCCGAGCGACGTGCTGGCGGGCGCGGCCCTGGGCGCGGGTGCCGCGTTCGCCGTACGGGGCATGGTGCCGACGCGTGACCGGCTGGTCCCGCCGGCCCGGCCCCGTACGGACGTCCCCGCCCTGCCGGACGGGGAGGGCCTGGTCATGGTGGCCAACAAGGCGTCGGGCACCGCCGACCGGGTGCACGCCCTGCTGGACATGCTGCCGCGCGCCGAGCTCGTCGAGTGCGAACCGGCCGACACCGGCGCCGAGTTGCGGAAGGCGGCGACCCGCGCCCGGGTGCTCGGCGTGTGCGGCGGCGACGGCACGGTGAACGCGGCGGCGGAGGTGGCGCTCCGGCACGGTCTGCCCCTCGCGGTGCTGCCCGGCGGCACGTTGAACCACTTCGCCCTCGACCTGGGCGTGGAGGACGAACGCGATCTGAGCCGGGCGGTGCGGCGCGGTGAGGCCGTGCGCGTGGACGTGGGCCGGTTCACCTGCGACGGACGGCAGGGCCTGTTCCTCAACACGTGCAGCCTGGGCGTGTATCCGGAGCTGGTACGCGAGCGGGACGGCTTCTCGCCCAGGGTCGGCGCCTGGCCGGCCGGGGTGCTGGCGGCCTTGCGCGTCCTGCGCCGCGAACGCCACCCGCTGCACGCCGAAGTCGCCGGCCGCGCCCACCCGTTGTGGCTGCTGTTCGCCGGGAACGGCACCTACCACCGGGTGGGCCTCGCCCCCGCCCGGCGCCTGGACCTCGCGGACGGCGTACTCGACGTACGGGTCGTGCACGGCGGCCGCCGCCCCGCCCTGCGGCTGCTCGCGGCCGCCCTCGCGGGGCCGCTGACCCGCTCTCCGGCCCACGCGGCGGTCCAGGTGGGCCGGCTGCGGCTGTCGGGGGTGACGCCGGGCGCGCTGCTCGCGTACGACGGTGAAGTCACCGAGGTGGGGGGCGAGGTGACGCTGGAGAAACTGCCGGAGGCGCTGACGGTCTACCGTCCGCTGCCCGGCTCCTGATCAGCCCGAGGGCAGCCGGCGCCTGGGCGGGGCCGACGCACCTCCGTCCGTCCGGATACTGAAACGCATATCTCAGCATGCGACATGCGGACGTACGGTGTCGCGTACCGCCCGGCGGGGCCGTGCGCCCCGCGATCCGGCACGACGACACGAGGGGAACGGCCATGTCGAAGGCACAGGAGACCGCCGTCTACACGCACGGGCACCACGAGTCCGTGCTGCGTTCGCACACCTGGCGCACCGCGGCCAACTCCGCGGCCCATCTGCTCGGCTCGCTGAAGCCGCACATGAGGGTGCTGGACGTCGGCTGCGGTCCCGGCACGATCACCGCCGACCTCGCGGCCCTGGTCCCCGACGGGCACGTCACCGGTGTCGACCGGGCGCCGGAGATCCTGGAGCAGGCCCGGGCCACGGCCGCCGGGCGCGGTCTGACGAACGTCGACTTCGCGGTGGCGGACGTGCACGCCCTGGACTTCCCGGACGACACGTTCTGCGTCGTCCACGCCCACCAGGTGCTGCAGCACGTCGGTGATCCGGTCGGGGCGCTGCGCGAGATGAAGCGGGTGACCAGGCCGGGTGGCCTCGTCGCGGTCCGCGACTCGGACTACGCGGCCATGACCTGGTACCCGGCGTCCCCGGGGATGGACGCCTGGCTGGACCTGTACCGCCGCGTCGCCCGCGCCAACGGCGGGGAGCCGGACGCCGGACGCCGCCTGAAGTCCTGGGCGCTGGAGGCCGGGCTCACGGACATCACGGCCGGCTCGAGCACCTGGACGTTCTCGACGCCGGACGAGCGGGCCTGGTGGAGCGGCCTGTGGGCGGACCGCACGCTGGCCTCGGCGTATGCCGAGCGGGCCATCGGGGGCGGACACGCGAGCGCGGAGCGGTTGCGGGCCGTGTCGGACGCCTGGCGGGAGTGGGGCCGCCAGGAGGACGGCTGGTTCAGCGTGCTCCACGGGGAGATTCTGTGCCGGAAAGACGCCTGAATCGCGCTTTTCTGGAAACCCGGCGAGCAGGAGGTCGAAAACTATGGTTCCTATTCTGCTCGTGCTGCTTCTGGCTCTGATTCTGTTCGGTGCCGGATTCGCGCTGGAGGCGTTGTGGTGGATCGCGATCGCGGTTCTCGTGGTGTGGCTCCTGGGTTTCCTGCTGCGTGGCACGACCGCGGCGGGAGGCAGGGGTCGCTGGTATCGGTGGTGAGAAATCCGGTGAGACTCGACTCTCGACAGTGAGTGACTGATTCACTCACGAGTGATTGATTCACTCCCGGGGAAGCAGTGGCCCCAGCGGCCCGAGGTCCAGATTCAGGTCCTCGGGCCGCAGTCCGTAGCGCTCGCGCAGCTCGGTCATCCGGTCGTCGAGCAGCATCAGCGTGAGCCCGATCCGCTCCTCCTGCTCCTCGCTCAGACCACCCTCGTCGAAGCGGCGCAGCGCCTGGCGTTCCATGAGCTGGCGCAGCAACTCCACGACGGTCAGGACGAGCTTGACGAGGTCGCGTTCCACGGTGTCGGGGTCGAGGTCGAGCCGGTTGCGCTGTGACGACACGTCAGTCCCCCCAGGGCGACGGAACCTGCTCGTTGACGGAGCTGATCAGTGCGTTCAGGTCGATGCGGACGAGGTCGACGTCCGCGATGCGCAAAGTGATGTCCCCCGTGACGACCACCCCGCCGGCCAGCAGCCGGTCGAGCAGGTCAACGAGGGCGATCTCACGGCGTTCCACGACGGTCACGGCCCCTCCTCCGTCCGCTCCTGCTCGAACTCCCCCGTGAAGGAATAGGCCGCCCAGGGCCCGGTGAGTTCCACCCGGATTCCCGGAGCGTCGTCCTTCTCCCGGTCCACCAGTTCCACGAATTCCTCGGAATCCGAGCGCGGCACCAGATAGGCGGCGTTGAGCATGTTCTGTCCGGCCGCGCCGGAAAGCGCGGCGCTCTGCGGGGCGTGCAGCCGGGAATCCTCGGCGAACGCGGAAAGCGTTTCGTGCAGGCGCCCGGCGAACGCGGCGGCATTCTGCCACACGTCCTCGCGGGCCCGTGTCTGCGTACGGCGCCGTCGCAGATAGTCCCGGCCCGACATGGGCTTCGCCTCCGTCGTGGAGCCCTCCGCGGACGCGGCGGGCTCTACGGACTCCTCGGACTCCGCGGGCCTCATGTCGGCGTACACCTTGACGCCCCACTCCACCCGTCCCTCGAGCCGGTCGAGGACGCGCCGGAAGTCCTCCTCGCGGGCCTCCATCATGCTCCGTACGCCGCTGTCGTCCCGGAAGACGGTGGCGAGCCGCAGCGGCAGCGGCGTGGTGACGACGGTGAGGGCGTCGATGACCTGCTGGTGGGCGCGGGCCGTCGCGGTGAGCCAGTCCAGGTCCTCCAGGTGGGCGCGGAGCGGCTCCTCGGCGAAGTCCGCCTCGGGCACCGTACTGACGACGGCGACCAGGCCGCGGTGGGTGAGCTGTTTCGGCGGTGCCCCGGCCACCCCCGTCAGCTGGACCTGGAGGGGCGAGCGAAAGGGGTGGCAGACGGCGTAGACGTAGCGCAGTCCGGTCATGAGGTCTCCTCCTGTCGCCGGGCCGGCTCCAGCTGGGCCAGGCGCTCGCGCAACTCGGCGTTCTCCCGGGCGAGTTCGTCGCGGCGGGCGCGGGAGGACAACGCCGGGTCGTCCTCCCACCAGTCGATGCCCATCTCCTTCGCCTTGTCGACCGAGGCGACGATGAGGCGCAGCTTGATCGTGAGGAGTTCGATGTCGAGCAGGTTGATCCGGATGTCGCCCGCGATGACCACGCCCTTGTCGAGCACCCGCTCCAGGATGTCGGCGAGGTTGGCGCCCCCGTTGTGGCCGTAGGGGTCGGGCAGCCGACTGGGCGTCGTCATCGGCGGCTCCCGCCACCGGCGTACTCGGCCTCGACCTCGGGCTCCTCATCCTCGTACGCGTCCTCGCTCTCGCCCTCGCTCTCGTACGCGTCCTCCGGTTCCTCCGCGTCCTCGTCCGTGTACTCCCCGTTCTCGTCCTCGGCGTCGTCCTCCTCCGCGACCGCGTCGTCATGGCTGCGGACGACCTCGCCGTCGCGGATCTCGCCGCGCCAGCCGTCCTCCACCTCTGGCTTGAGGGTGATGAAGCGGACGTAGTTCTTGAGGTCGAGGCGAGCACGGCGGCCCTGGGCGCGCCAGAGGTTGCCGGTCCTCTCGAAGAGGCCCTTGGGGTAGTACTCGACGACCAGCAGGACGCGGGTGAGGTTGTCGGCGAGCCGGTGGAAGGAGACGACGCCCTTCGTGGTGCCCTTCGCGCCCTCCGACGTCCACGCGATGCGGTCGTCGGGCCGCTGCTCGGTTGTGTGCGCCGTCCAGCTCCGGTTGGACCAGAAGACCTTCAGCTGCCAGTCGGAGCTCGTGTCGTCGGCGCGGCTCGCGCTCTTGACGCCCTTCGCGAAGGTGCTGAAGTCCTGGTACCGGGTCCACTGGTCGTACGCGGTGCGCAGCGGGACGCCGACGTCGACGTACTCGATGATGACGGTCGGCTTGCCGCCCGCACCGCCCTTGCCCTTGCCGCCGCCGAGGTTCTTGAACGCGTCGGTGACGTTGTCCTTGGCGCGTGCGGCGCCGAGCTCCAGCGCGCTGCGCAGCGGTCCCTTGCCCTCGGCGAGCTTGCGGCCGCCGTCGAGGGCGAGCTGGGCGAGGCCGGGGCTGCGGCCCTCGGCCATGTCGGTCAACTTGACCGTGGCCTCGCCGAGTTTGCGGCCGGCGCCGGTCAGCAGCCGGGTGGCCTGGGCGGCGAGGTACTCCCGCAGTTCGGCCTTGAGCCGGTCGGCGGCCTCGCTGCGGGCCACGCCGGCGAGCGGTCCGGTGGCCCCGCCAGCCGCGGAGGTCGCGGAGGTCGCGGAACCGAGTGTCTCGGTCATCGCTCGTCACCGCCCTTCGGCAGCCGGGTCCGCGCGCTGCGGGCGGCCCCGCGCGCCGCGGTCGTCTTCTTGCCGGCGGGCTTCCGGTCCGCCGCCTTCTTGGCCGCCGTCTTCTGGGCAGCCGTCCTCTTGGCAGCCGCCTTCTTGGTCGGCGTCCTCTTTGCGGCCGGCTTCTTCTCAGCCGCCTTCTTCGCCGTCGGCTTGCCGGCGGCGTCCCTCTTGGCGGGTGCCTTCTTCGCTGCGTCCTTCTTCGCCGGAGCCTTCTTCGCCGCCTTGCGAGGCGGCTCCTCCTCGGCCCCTTCGGCCCCCTCGTCGTCCGCACCGCGATCCGTCTGCGGAGCCACCCCGGCCAACTGGTCACGCACCTGCGCGGTACGTTCGTGCAGCCGGTCGGCGAGCGCGTCGAGCCGCCGCTCGACCATGGCGCCCGAGGCGGCCGTGCCCACACCGCGCAGGTCCTCGCGGAGCTGGTCCCCGATCTCCTTGAACTGCGGGTTGTTCCGCAGTTGCCGGGACACCAGGTCCGCGAGCGCCCGCGGGCTCAGGCGCATCCGCCTGCCGGCCACCAGGGTGCCGACGGCGAACGCCAGTTTCATCTTCTTCGCGCGTCCGAGGACGTATCCGGCCCCTACCGCGAGGCCCAGTCCCACTCTGTTCATCGTGCCGTCCCCTCGCCTGCCCGTGCCGTGCGCGCAAGGCCGGTCTCCAGCCGGTCGAGGAGCTCGTCCTCCAGGCGGTCGAACTCCTCCTCGGTGATCTCACCCGCGGACAACCTCTCCTCCAGCGCGGCCAGTTCGCCGCGCACGGCGGCCGGGTCGTAGTAGAGGCGCTCCGCCTCCTGCAAGACCTGTCTGATCACCCATGCGCTGCCGCGCACCGGGGCGAACGGCAGCAGCAGTACCTCTCCGATCAGTCCCACGGCCTCACTCCTCCACGCTCTCCGCGCTCTCCGCGCTCTCCGCGCTCTCCGCGCCGATCGTGGTGCCCGCGGGCCCGGCGGGGCCGGGCTCGACGAAGCTGTACGGCGGCAGCGGGCCGTTCACCCGCAGGTCGAGGTGCGGATGGCCCTTGCGGAGCTGCTCCACGGCGGTGAGGAACGTCTCGACCTCGTCGCGGTCCACCAGGAAGGACACGTTGGCGAGCCAGCCGGTGGACTCGGGGCCCACGCTGACCGCGGCCGCGGCCGGTTCCAGGGTGTGCTGGACGTCGGTCGCGTCCTCGGCCTCCTGCGCCTTGACCGCGGCGACCACCATCTCGCCGAGCCTCAGCCGCTCCTCGTAGGAGCCGCCGCCGGCCTGCCGGTTGGCCTCCGTCATGGCCCGGATCTCCGGGTTGCCGGCCATCACTCGGTGCAGGACGGCCTCCTCGACGTGGGTGGCCTTGACGTTGTACTCCACCTTGCCGTCCAGGGTCCGCAGGCGCTCCTGGTAATGCTCCGCGCGTTCGGCGAGCACCGAGGTGACCGCGTCGTCGTCGGGCGCGACGCTGCCGAACCGCATGGGCAGCACACAGCCGTTCGCCCCGGCCTCGGCGAGCACGTTCGAGTGGGCGAGCAGCTCCTTGCGCTTGGGACGCAGCCCTTCGGGGGCGTCGCTGACCAGCGCGGCCAGTCCGCCCTCCTTCAGTACGCGCACGGGGCGCGGCGGGTCGCCGACGCCATCGAAGTCCTTGGGCAGGGCGGGATGCGAGCTCGCGGTGATGCCGTACACGTACGTGCTCACTCCTGCTCCTCCTTCCTGCGCGCCGAGGTGGACTTGCGGGCGCGCGGCTTGGGCTCGCTCTCGCCCTCCTCACGCGCCTGCTTGAAGGCGTCGGAGATGGTCTGGGCGGCGCCGGACAGCGCCCCCTTGGACTTGCCGCGCGCGCCGGACTCGGTGATCTCGCCGACCATGTCGGGCAGGCCCGGGCTCTTGCGCGGACCGGCCTCCAGGTCGAGCCGGTTGCACGCCTCGGCGAAGCGGAGATAGGTGTCGACGCTGGCGACGACGACCCGTACGTCGATCTTCAGGATCTCGATGCCGACGAGGGAGACCCGCACGAACGCGTCGATGACCAGCCCCCTGTCGAGGACGAGTTCCAGGACGTCGTAGAGGCCGCTGCTGCCGCCTCCGCCTCCGGTCTGCTGTGCCGGGACTACGGTCATGCCGACCGTTCCTCCTTGTCTGGGGATGGTGTGACGGGCGTGGGCGGGCGGCCTACCGGCCGCCCGGCCGGTGTGCGTCGGACCGTCCGCGTTCGTAGCGGCGGACCCGGCGGTAGCCGGTGAGCTGCCCCTGGGGGTCGAGTTCCACCTGGTAGCTCGCCAGCAGGCTCATCGTGTCGGGGACACGGGCCAGCTCCAGGACCTCGATCTCCAGCACCCAGCCGTCCTCGGTCTGTTCGAACGAGGACACCGTCTCCGCGGCCTTGCCGGTGAGCTCGGCGAGCTGGGCGCGCGCCTGGCGCAGCACTTCCATGGGGGTCGGGTTGTCGTCCGCCCCGCCCTGTCGGTTTCTGGACGTTTTGGGGGTGTTCTGTGAATCAGTCATGGGCGCCTCCAACGGCGAGTGGCCCGACAGGCGTTGGCCAAACCCATGAGTTCGCGTGTTTCAGCCACGCAGTGCCTCGAGCCGGCGCCGCGCGGGCCCCAGGGCACGGGCGCGGCCCATCACTCCCGCCCAGGGGTTGGCGCGGGCCTGTTCGACGGCGTCGGCGATGGTCCAGCGGCGGGCGTCGAGGGCGGGGTCGTCCAGGTCGTCCCAGGTCAGGGGCGTGGCGACGGGCGCCCCTGGCCGGGCCCGGACGGTGAACGGGGCGACCGCGGTCTGGGCGTAGGCGTTGCGCTGCACGTCCAGGTAGAGGCGGTCGCCGCGGTCCTTCTTGCGGGCGGCGGTGGTGAGCCGGTCCGGGTGGGCGTCGGCGAGGGTGTCGGCGACGTCGCGGGCGAAGGCGCGCACCTCGTCGAAGTCCTGCCGCCCGGTGAGCGGCACGACGATGTGCAGTCCGCGCGAGCCGGTGGTCATCGGCGCCGACGGCAGCTTCAGCGCGTCGAGCAGTTCGCCGAGGAGTCCGGCAGCCTCCCTCACCTGCCCGAAGTCGTCCTCGGCCGGGTCCAGGTCGAAGACCAGGCGGTCGGGCCGGTCGAGGTGAGCGGTGCGCGACAGCCAGCGGTGCAGGGTGAGGCAGGCCTGGTCGGCGAGGTGGACGAGGGTGGCCGTGTCGTCGCAGACCGTGTGGCAGACGGTGCCGTCCTCCTTGGGCACCTCGACGCGGGTGATCCAGTCCGGGTAGTGCTCCGGGGTGTTCTTCTGCATGAACGTCGGTCCGTCGACGCCGTCGGGGTGCCGCTCCAGCATCAGCGGGCGGCCCCGCAGGTGCGGCAGCATGAACGGGGCGACGGACCGGTAGTAGTCGACGAGATCGCCCTTGGTGTACTCCTTCGCGCCCCCGTCCCCGTCCCCGTCCCCGTCCCCGTCCCCGGGAAAGAGCACCTTGTCGACGCGTTTGACCTCGACCGTACGGCGACCCGCCCGCACCTTCCTGGTGCCGCCGTCACCGGTCATCGGACGACCGCCTCCTCCACCAGCAGCTTCCCCGCGGCGGCGATGGCCGCGGCGTCGATGCCGGCGGCGTGCAGCTGCTCGTCCGGGGACGCCGAGCCCGGCATCATGCGGACGGCGAGCCGCACCAGGCGCGGTACCGGGCGCCCGTCGAGGAACGCGTCGAGGACGGCGTCGCCGATGCCGCCCTCCTCGTGGTGGTCCTCCACAGTGAGCAGGCAGCCGGTCTCCTCGGCGGCCCGGCGCAGCGTCTCCCGGTCGACGGGCTTGACCGAGTACAGGTCGACGACCCTGACCTGGATGCCGTCGCGGTCCAGGGCGTCGGCGGCGGCGAGTGCCTCGTGCACGGTGACGCCGGCCGCGACGACGGTCAGCCGGTCGCGGTCACTGGAGCGCAGCACCTTGCTGCCGCCGACCGGGAACTCCTCGTCGGGGCCGTAGATGACCGGGCTGCCGCCGCGCGAGGTGCGCAGATAGCGGATGCCGTCGAGGCCGGCCATGGCGGCGACGAGTGCCGCGGTCTGGTTGGCGTCGCAGGGGTACAGCACGGTCGAGCCGTGTACGGCCCGCATCATCGCCAGGTCCTCCAGGCCCATCTGGCTGGGCCCGTCCTGTCCGATGGCGACGCCGGCGTGCGAGCCGACGAGGTTGATGCCGGCGCCGCTGACCGACGCCATGCGCACGAAGTCGTGGGCGCGGGTCAGGAAGGCGGCGAAGGTGGAGGCGTACGGCACCCAGCCGCGCGTCGAGAGCCCCACCGCGGCGGCGACCATCTGCTGCTCGGCGATGTAGCACTCGAAGAACCGGTCGGGGTGTTCCTTGGCGAAGAACTCGGCGCGGGTGGAGTCGCTGACCTCGCCGTCGAGGGCGACCACGTCGGACCGCATGGTGCCGAGGGCGGCGAGCGCCTCACCGTAGGCGTTGCGCGTGGCCACCTCCTCCCCCTTCTCCCAGTGGGGCGGTTCGAGGTTCCCGGTGTGCACGGCGTGCAGCATGCGGGCGGCGGGCGGTTCATGGACGCTGACGCGGATGTCGCGCGGCCCGCCGAGCTCGGCGATCGCCTCCTCGGGTTCCGGCAGCGGCTTCCCGTGCAGTCCCTCCCGGTCCTGTACGGCCTCGACGCCCTTGCCCTTGAGGGTGCGGGCGAGGATGACGGTGGGCTGCCCGGTGGTGGACCTGGCCTCGCCGTACGCCCGGTCGATGGCGTCCACGTCATGGCCGTCCACCTCGACGGTGTGCCAGCCGAAGGCCTGGAAGCGGCGGGCGTAGGCGTCGAGGTCGTGACCGTGCCGGGTCGGTCCGCGCTGGCCGAGCCGGTTCACGTCGACGATCGCGGTGAGGTTGTCCAGATGCTCGTACGCCGCGTGCTCGGCCGCCTCCCACACGGAGCCCTCGGCGAGCTCGCTGTCCCCGCACAGCACCCACACCCGGTACCCGCTGCGGTCCAGCCGCTTCCCGGCCAGCGCGATCCCCACTGCGATCGGCAGGCCCTGCCCGAGCGATCCGGTCGCCGTCTCCACCCACGGCAGCCGGCGCGGTGTGGGGTGCCCTTCGAGACGGCTGCCGATCTTGCGGAAGGTGACCAGTTCACCGTCCTCGATGGCACCCGCCGCCTTGTAGGCGGCGTACAGCAGGGGCGAGGCGTGTCCCTTGGAGAGCACGAAGCGGTCGTTGGCGGGGTGGGCGGGCCGCTCGAAGTCGTAGCAGAGGTGGTTGGCGAGGAGTACGGCCGTCAGATCGGCGGCGGACATCGACGACGTCGGATGCCCCGACCCCGCGGCGGCCGAGGCCCGCACGCTGTCCACCCGCAACTGCTGGGCGAGCTCGACGAGTTCGGCGGTGTTCATGTGTCTCCTTCCGAGGGGTTGCGGGATCGGGATCGGGACGCGGGGCTCGCGGGGGCGCCGCGGCGTGGCTCGTGACCCGCTGAGCGAGTCGGCCGCTTCACGGGGCCGGGGGGTTCGGGATGCTTGGTGGCGTCGGGGTCCTGGACGGCGTCGGGACGCCGAACGGAAGCCGGGGCGCCGGAGCGCTTGCCCTTGGCGGACTCACCGCCGCTCTTTGGCTGCTCCTCGCCCTCGCCCTTGTCGTCGCCCTTGCCCTTGCCCTCGCCCTTGCCCTCGCCCTTGTCGTCGCCCTTGCCCCGCTCGGCCGCCCCCTTCTGCGAACCGTTCGGCATCCGCACCAGCTCCGGCGACGCGGTGTCCAGCGGTACCGACCACGACCGTACGAGCCCCAACTGCACGGCCTGGCGCGGCAGTACGGCGTCCAGGATCCAGTCGGCGGCGACGCGGACCCGGTTGCCGGGCATCGCGGCGAGGTGGTAGCCGCGGGTGACCGCGCCCGCCGCCACGCCGGACAGCGGCACGCCGAGCGGGTTGGCGGCCGCCTTGACGCCGCCCAGGTCCACGACGAAGCCCATGTCGCGGTGCCGGTAGGCACGCCGCTCCCCGAACCCCAGGGACGCGGCGACGTTCTGGGCGACGGTCCTGCCCTGCCGCCAGGCGTGCTGGGCGGTCATCGGCGTGTACTGTCCGGGCTTCTCCAGGTCGGGCACGGCGGCCGCGTCCCCGGCGGCGAACAGCTCGGGCCGGCCCGGCACCTGAAGGTGCGGGTCGACGAGCAGACGGCCCCGCTCCAGGGGCAGTTCGAGGGACTCGGCGAGCGGATCGGGCCGTACGCCGACGCACCACACCAGCGTGCGGGTGTCGACGAACTCGCCGTCGGTCAGCAGGACACCCTCGTGCGTGGCCTCCTTCACGGAGGTGCCCATCCGCACGTCCACGCCCCGCTGCCGCAGCACCCGGTCGGCGGTGCGCGACAGCCTCTCGTCCAGTTCGGGCAGGACGCGGTCGGCGATGTCGAGCAGCAGCCAGCGCGGCCGCATGCCGGACCGCATGGGGTGCTTGCGCACCTGGGCGTCGGTGAACAACTGGCCCTGCGCGGCGACCTCCGTACCGGTGTATCCGGCGCCCACCACGACGAACGTGCAGCGCGCCGAGCAGCTCTCCGGGTCGTCGGCGGCGGCCGCCAGTTCCACCTGCCGGGTCACGTGATCGCGCAGGTACAGCGCCTCGGGAAGACCGCGGAAGCCGTGCGCGTGCTCGGCGACACCGGGGATGGGCAGCAGCTTGTTGACGCTGCCCGCGGCGAGGATCAGCCGGTCGAAGGGCAGGGTCCCGGCATCGCCCTCGGGCCCGGTGTAGTGCACGGTGTGCCCGTCGAGGTCGATGCCGTCGGCCTCGCCCAGCACCAGCCGTACCCGGGGCAGGGTGCCGGAGAGCGAGACGGTCACCCGGCGGGGTTCCAGGATGCCGGCGGCGACCTGGGGCAGCAGGGGCAGGTACAGGAAGTAGTCGGTCGGGTTCAGCAGGGTGATCTCGGCACGGTGCCGGGTGAGCCGGGACAGCGTGCGGGCCGCACGGTACCCGGCGAATCCGGCGCCGACGATCACGATGCGGGGTCGACTCACGGTTGGCCTCCGACGTTCTTGATGGCTCGTTTCGCCCACGGGCGTCTTCAGCCCGGTGTCGCTCACCTCGGTTCGGGAGCCTTCCGCGTCCCCCTGGTCGGGGCCGCCAAACGTCGGCCCGGACAGCGCCGCCTTCCGGCAGGTAGAACCGGCCGGACCGGTTTCCCGCCGGGCCGCCGGGTACCCGGACGGCGACCGTCCCCGCCGCCGTCGCGGCAGTTCCGGAGGTGCCCCCCATGCCCGAATACGGCTACTTCCTGGCGACCGAGGAGTTCCGTCCCGCCGATCTCGTCGAGCAGGCGAGGATGGCCGAGCAGGCCGGATTCCAGTCCTTGTGGATCTCGGACCACTACCACCCGTGGAACGACGCGCAGGGCGAGAGCCCCTTCGTGTGGTCGGTGATCGGTGCGATCTCGGAGGCGGTGTCGCTGCCCATCGAGACGGCCGTGACCTGCCCGACCGTGCGGATCCATCCGGCGGTGGTGGCGCAGGCGGCGGCGACCTGCGCGGTGATGACGAACGGCCGCTTCCGGCTCGGCGTCGGCTCCGGCGAGGCCCTGAACGAGCACATCCTCGGCCATGTGTGGCCGCCCGCGAGCGTCCGCCTGGAGATGCTGGAGGAGGCGATCCTGATCATGCGCCGGCTGTTCTCCGGCGAGGAGATCAGCCACTACGGCAGCCACTACCGGGTGGAGAACGCCCGCCTCTACACGGTCCCCGACGAGCCGGTCCAGATCGACATCTCCGGCTTCGGACCGGCGGCGACGGCTCTGGCGGCCCGGGTCGGCGACGGCTACATCACGATGACGCCGGACGAGGAGCTGGTGACGCAGTTCCGCAAGGGCGGCGGGCACGGCAAGCCGGTCATGGGCGGCACGAAGGTCTGCTACGGCGCCGACCGTGACGAGGCCGTGCGCACGGTGCGCCGGCTGTGGTCCAACCAGCTGCTGCCCGGCGAGATGGGCCAGATCCTGCCCTCGCCCCGCCACTTCGAGCAGCTGGAACCGCTGGTCACCGAGCAGATGGTGAGCGAGAACACGGTGTGCGGGGACGACGTCGAGGAGCACGTCGGCGCGCTCGACGCCTTCGCCGAGGCGGGCTTCGACCGGATCTACGTCAACCAGATCGGCCCCGACCAGCGCGGCTTCTTCGACTTCTACCGCACGAAGGTGCTGCCGCAGCTCCAGCGGTGACGAGGGGCGGGCCTGGGCGAATGAACCTGGGCCGACGGCACGCTGTCCTGGAACGCCACGACGGTGGTGATCGTCGAGGTGACGGCGGGCGACGCGACCGGCACCGGCCGGCTGGGCGTACGGCCCGGCGGCGATCGGCGACTGGGCGGCACGATCACCCCGGCCCAGGGCATCGGCCACGGCCTGACGCTACGGGCGGAGGAGGTCCAGGAGTACCGGGTCGGCTAGCGACGGGTCAGACGGGTCAGCCGTCGCGCGGCCAGAACGCCGGCACCGAGCGTGAGGGCCTGCCCCATCCTGCCGCGATTGCGGGAGAACCACTGTTGCGGGCTCCTCGGCCGGGACTCCTCGTCGAAGCGGCCATGCGCCCCGAAGTCCCGCCCGTGCGGTCCGTCCGCTGGCGTCCACAGATTGCCCGGTCCCGTGGGCTCGCCCTCGTCCTGCTGCGCGTCGAAGCCGGTCCGCGCCAGGTACCGGTCCAGGAACCCGGGGGCGACCGCGTTGGCGACCAGCGTCGCCGCCGTGGCGCCCCCCACCCAGTACTCCCTGCGTCGCGCGTGCCCGGCGGCGTGCACGATCGCCCGCGCCGCCACCTCCGGCTGGTACACGGGCGCCACCGGACGGACCCGTCCCGGCAGCCGGTTCAACACCCAGTCGAACTGCGGGGTGTTGACGGCCGGCAACTGCACCATCGTCGTCCGCACCCGGCTCCCGTCGCGGAGCAGCTCGCAGCGCAACGACTCGTTGAACCCCTGGATGGCGTGCTTGGCCCCGCAGTACGCCGACTGCAGCGGAATGCCCCGGTAGGCGAGCGCGGACCCGACCTGCACGATGGTGCCCCGGTCGCGCGGCAGCATGTGACGCAGGGCGGCGCGGGTGCCGAAGACATAGCCCAGGTACGTCACTTCGGTCACCCGCCGGAACTCCTCCGGGGTGACCTCGGTGAACGGCGCGTAGATCCCGGCGAAGGCGTTGTTCACCCAGACGTCGATGTGCCCGAACGCCTCGACGACCTGCTGGGCCGCGTTGTCGACGGCCTTGGCGTCGGCCATGTCCACGCTGACGACCAAGGCCTCGCCTCCGGCCCGCTGCACCTCGTCCGCCGCGCCGGCCAGGCCCTCGCGCCCCCGGGCCAGCAGGGCGACCCGGTCGCCGCGCGCGGCGAAGGCGCGGGCCGTGGCCCGGCCCACGCCGCCGCTGGCCCCGGTGACCACCACGGCCCTGCCGCGCCCGGGCGGGTTCCCCTTCCACGGTCTGCGCACGGGTGTCACGCCCGGTGGTGCGGCCGCTCGGGGTTGATGTCGTCAGGGCCCGGCGGCTGTGCCCCGGGCGGCATCGGCGGGTACGGCACGCCGAGCCCGCTCGGCGGGGAGCCCGGCGCGGTGCCGCCGACGACGCGGTCGGGCGCGGTGACCGCCCCGGCCCGATGCTCCGGCGTCGGCCGCGAAGCCGACGGACGCGCCGCGCCACGCAGCACGTACGCCGCCACGCCGAGGATCGCCGCGGTGATCAGCGCCGCGGCCCAGTCCGGCAGCCCTGCCGCGAGGCCCAGCCCCAGGGCGAGCGCGAGGGAGGCGCCCGCGTACAGGGCGACGGCGCCGGACGCGGCGTACAGCATGGCCCTGCGGCGCTGCCTGCGCGTCTGTTCGCGCAGCTCGTCACGTACCGTCTCGCGCGCCACCTGCGCCAGCTCGTCGACCAGGTGCTTGTCGAGATGCTCAAGGTGATCCAAGCGGTCCATGGCCGCCGAGTACCCGTACACGCGTACGCATAACGGTGAGTGAGGGGATCGCGTGAAACGATCTCCCTCTCCGGCCGCCCCCAACTAGGCTTCTCGCATGGAGATTCTGGGAGCCACGCTGCGCGTGTGCGTCGACGACCTGGAGGCCGCGGTCCCCTTCTACGAACGCCTCGCGGGCGGCACCGCCCTCCGCTTCGAACGCGGTGGCGTGCAGGTGGCGGCGATCGGCTGCTTCCTGCTGATGAGCGGTCCGCAGGCGGAGCTGGAGGTCCTGCGCAAGGTCGCGGCGACGATCGCCGTCAAGGACGTCGAGGAGACCCATCAGGTGCTCAGCGAGCTGGGTGCCCATATCATCGCGGGCCCGGTCCCGACGCCGGCGGGCCGCAATCTGATCGCCATGCATCCGGACGGGGCGGTGTACGAGTACGTGGACCGCCAGGCTGGATGACGAGGATCAGGCGGAGCTCCGCATCTCGACGGTGACGGCCCACCGCTCATGGTCGCGCCAGGCGCCGTCGACGTAGAGCATGTTCGGCGAGAAGCCCTCCAGGCGGAAGCCGCAGGCGCGGGCGAGGGCGATCGAGGCGGTGTTGGCGGGCTGCACGTTGATCTCCAGCCGGTGCAGCCGCATCGGTCCGAAGGCGTGCCCGATCACCAGGTCGAGGCCCTCCCGCATCAGGCCGCGCCCGGCGGCGTGGGCGAAGGCGCCGTAGCCGAGGGCGCCGCTCCGGAAGGCGCCCTCGACGATGTTGTTGATGTTGATGAACCCGGCGATGCCCCCGCCGTCGTCCTTCGCGCAGACCAGGAACCCCGCCTTGGCCGGATCCTCGATCAGCCGCCCGGCGTAGGCGGCGTACGCCGCGGCGCCGTCCGGCGGGAACAGCCACGGGTGGTGCAGCTCCTTGCTCTCCCGGGCGCGCGCGGTGAACTCGGCGCCGTCGTCGTAGGTGAAGTGACGTATGCCCACGCGGGGGCCTTCGGCGAGATAGCGGGTCGCGGGGTGCGGCATTGCGCCAGCCTACGACGGCCACCGGTTTCGCCGGACCTCCGCGGGGTTCAGCCGATCACCGGCAGCCGGAGCACCCCCGTGTCCCCCGGCGCACTGACCACCGTGACCGGCTTGATCCCGCGGTTCCCGAAGTAGGCGTCGTCGCTCGCCGCGATCACGAACCGCAGCCGGTGCCCCTTGTCGTACCGGTGCACGATCCCCGGCAGGGTCACGGTGAAGCGCTGCGTGACATCGGGCACCCGCACCGGCGCGACCAGCCGGCGCACCAGCGTCTGCGTGCCGTCCGGCGCGACGTCGTACAGCTTGGCGAACAGGACGAGCTTGTCGGCGGCGTCCTGGGAGTGCTGGGTCCGCTCGGCCTTCGGGGAGACGACCTTCAGCGTGGCCCGGGGGGCGCCCACGACATCCGTCGTGCGTGCGAGCGGCTCGCTGGTCCAGCCGAGGTAGGTGCCTTTCGTGTCGTAGGGCGCCGGGTCCGGCATCCCGAGCATCCCCGACAGCGAGCTCTCCGAATGGCTCGTGGACACCGGCCAGTTGGTGTACGTACGGCTGCCGCGTGCCACCTTGGCGCGGTTGTCGACGAGTTTGCCGTCGCCGGAGAGGTAGAACGTCCGGCTGAGCGCGGGGACGCGGTCGGCGGTGGCGTAGGTGCTGTCCGGGTCGGTGATCCAGTCGCGGTAGTAGGCGAAGGCCGGCCCGGTGTCGACGTCGTTCTCGCGGAGGTGGCGGTCGAACCAGGCGAGGATGCGCCGGCCGACGTAGCTGGTCTCCAGGTTGCCGCGGTCCAGGTCGAGTTCACCGGCGGCCGGGCCGGTGAGGCCGCCGCTGTGGCCCCAGGACTGCCAGATCATCTTCGTCGGTGTCCCCTGGGCTTTGAGGGTCTTGTACGTCGCCGTCGCCTCGTTGAGGTTGAAGAGGCTGTCGGCCTGGCCCTGGACGAGGAGGGTGGGTGCCTTGACGCGGCTCAGGTACGACACCGGGGAGACGCTGTGCGCGTAGGCGAGCAGTTCGGCGGTCTCCTTCGCCGGGTAGCGGCCGGAGTTGAGGGTGCGGACGGTTCGGCAGGCCTTGGTGACGAAGTGCAGGCAGGCGAGGGAGTTGACGCGGGACGGGTCGAGGCTCGGTTCCAGCAGGGGCTGGCCCTCGCCGATGAGGTAGAAGGCGTTCGCCCACTGCCATTTGAAGGCGCCGGGCACGCCGCCGCCGCCCACCGCGTTGTTCGGGTCGAGGGAGTACGCCAGGTCGTTCCAGGTGATCATCGGCACCAGCGCGTCGAGGCGCCGGTCGACGGCCGCCGTGGCCAACTGGATGGCCCCGCCGTAGGAGCCGCCGACCATGCCGACGCGCGGGTCGCCGGGGGTGTCGAGGGTGACGAAGTCGGTCCTGGTGCCGTCGTCGGCGGTGCGCCTGCCGCCCAGGAAGTCGATCAGTTGCGAGGCGGCGGCACCGTCGATGCCCGGGTCGTCGAGCGAGATCAGACAGCCGGACCTGCCGAAGCCGAGCCCGGAGTAGACGAGCGAGACGTATCCACGCTGGGCGAACGCCTTGCCGATGGCGTCGGTGGAGCCGTCGGACTTGCTGCCGCCGAAGCCGTTGGTGGCGAGGACGGCGGGCGCCGGGTGGGCGCGGTCCACGCCCGCGGGCCGGTACAGGTCGGCGTCGACGGTGCAGCTACGGCCGCCCGCCTGGACGGTGAACCGCAGGGCGGTGACGGTGAACCGGCCGGTCGCGGCGGCCGGAGCGGGGAGGGCGAGGGGTGCGGTGAGGGCGGCGCCGAGGAGGAGGGCGAGAGGGGCTCGGAATCTGGGCACACGACGGGACACTGAGACCTCCACACTGAGGACAGCCCTGCTTACCGACCAGTAAGTACTGGTCGGTTGTCATGGTGTGACACGTGTCAGACCGGGTCAATCGGCGAAACGGAGGTTTCTTGACGGACATTCAGTGAAGGCGGATCACTTGAGGGCGGGCACGTCGAGCGTCAAGGTCCCTGCCTCGGCGTCGAGTTCGGCGCTCACTCCGAAGGGGATCGTCAGCGCATCTTCACAGTGCCCGAACCCGAACTCCTCCACCACCGGCACACGGAGGTCACCCAACCGGTCGAGAAGCAGCGCCCGCACCCGCTCGTACGGCCCGCACTCCTGCCACGACCCGAGCAGCACGCCGCGCACGCCGTCGAACACACCGGCGCGCAGGAGCTGGGTGAGACAGCGGTCGAGCCGGTACGTCTCCTCGCCCACGTCCTCCAGGCACAGCAGGCCACCGCGCGCGGAGGTCCGGGCGTGCGGGGTGCCCGACTCGGCGGCGAGCAGGCACAGGCAGCCGCCGAGCGTGACGCCCCGCGCCCGGCCCGGGACCAGCGCCGAGCCGGTGGAGGTGATCGTGCGCACCGACTCCGGCTCGAACAGCGTGGCCTTCAGATGCTCCTGCGCCCGCGCGTTCTTGATGAAGTCGACGCCGGCCGCCATCGGCCCGTAGAGGGTGGACAGGCCCAGCCGGGCGGCGAACGCCTCGTGCAGCACCGTGACGTCGCTGAAGCCGACGAACACCTTCGGCCGGGCCGCCCGCATCGCCGCCCAGTCGAGGAGGTCGACCATGCGCTGTGCCCCGTAGCCGCCGCGGGCGCACAGCACGGCGTCGACGGACGGATCGCACCAGGCGTTCTGGAGATCGGCCGCCCGGTCGGCGTCCGCGCCCGCGAGATAGCCGAACGCGCCGTGCCGGGCCGGCACATGGGGCGCCACCACCGGGTCGAGGTCCCAGCCGCGCAGCACGTCCAGCCCGCTCTGGAGCCGTTCCTCGGGCACGGGCCCGCTGGGCGCGACGACGGCCACACGGGCGCCGGGGACGAGCCGGGGCGGCCGGAGGAGTGGCCGTACGGTCGGATTCACTCGGCGAGCTCCAGGATCGGGATGCCGGGCGGGTGCAGGCCGAAGACCTGGGCGTACAGGGAGAGTTCGGACTCCAGGACCCGGATCATCGTCTCCGCCCGCCGGAAGCCGTGGCCCTCCCCTTCGAAGGCGATGTAGGCGTGCGGCACCCGGCGCCCCGCCATCCGGGCCAGGAACCTCTCGCACTGGGCGGGCGGGCAGATCACGTCGTCCAGGCCCTGGAGCAGCAGGAAGGGCACGGTGAGGCGGTCGGCGTGCGCGACGGGCGACCGCTGCGCGTACCGTGCGGGGACCTCGGCGAGCGGTCCGACGAGGCTCTCCAGGTACCGGGACTCGAAGTCATGGGTCTCGTCCGTGCCCCAGCCGGTCAGGTCGAGGATCGGATAGAGGATCGTGCCGCAGGCGTAGACGTCGGTCGTGGTCAGCGACACGGCCGCCGTCCAGCCGCCCGCGCTGCCGCCCCGGATGGCGAGCCGGGCGCGGTCGGCGGTGCCCTCGTCGGCGAGGGCGAGCGCGACGGCCGCGCAGTCCTCGACGTCGACCACGCCCCACTGCTCGCGCAGCCGGTCGCGGTACGCCCGGCCGTACCCGGTGGAGCCGCCGTAGTCGACCTCGGCGACGCCGATGCCGCGCGAGGTGAAGTAGGCGATGGCCAGGTCGAGCACGAGGGGCGCCCGGGAGGTGGGGCCGCCGTGCGCCCAGACCACGTACGGCGGCGGGGTGCCGCCGGGGGCCACGCAGCCGGGGTTGTGCGGCGGGTAGATGTGCGCGTGGATGTCCTGCCCGGCGGGGCCGGTGAAGGTGCGGATCTGTGGCTCGGGGTAGTAGGCGGGGTCGACGGCGTCGACGTGCTCGGCTCCGATCACCCGGGCCCGGCCCGTGCGGGTGTCGAGCTCGACCACCTCGTGGGCGCTGCGCGGACTGGCGCCGACGGCGATCACCCGTTCGCCGTGCGCCGCGAGGGTGGGCTCGAACTCGGTCCAGGGGCCCGCCGCGTCGACGATCTCACCGGTCTCGGGGTCCAGTACCCCGAGGGCGGTGGACCCGCGACCGTGCACGACGGCGATCAGCCCGCCCGCCAGCGGGGCGAACCAGCGCAGGCCGAGCTTCCACAGCGGCCCGCCGAACTCCTCCTCGCGCGGGCACAGGGGGTCGCCGTCGCGGTAGAGGTTCCACCAGCCGCCGCGGTCGCTCGCGTACAGCAGTCGGCCGTCCTCCGACCAGTCGACCTGCGCGATCGACTCCCGCGGGCCACCGGCGACGGTCCGCGGGCCGCCGAGGGTGCCGTCGGCGCCGACGTCGGCGACGAGCAGCTCCGTGCCGTCCCACGGCATGCGCGGATGGTCCCAGGCGAGCCATGCCGCGCGCCGCCCGTCGGGCGAGATCCGGGGCCCGGTGACGAACCGGTGCCGGCCGTCGGTGAGTTCGCGTACCGCGCTCCGGTCCTCGGCCGCCGAGCCGTCCAGCGGGACGGCGGCCAGGACGCGCCGCACATCGGTGGGCCCCTCCCCCGTGAACTCCTCCAGCACACCCCACACTTCACCGCGTTCGAGGCGCACCTGCGGCTCCACCCAGCGCAGTCCGCCGCCCACCGCGGACACGGGAGTGAGCGGACGCGGGTCGCTTCCCTCCTCGTACCGGTGGAGCCGCTGGTCGGCGAAGTCGACGAAGACGACGAGCGGCCGTCCGTCGACCATCGCGCCGGCCCAGGGCTGACCGCCGTACTCGACGACCCGGCTGCGCACGTTCCACGGAGCGGGCAGGACCGACTCCTCGTGGCCGCCCGCCCCTCTCCCACCACCGCCCTTCCAAGGAGGCGCTTCGCGCCCCACCTCCTCATTCCGCCGCCGCACCAGCGTGCGCCGGCCGCCCTCCGTGGGCCGCGGTTCGGTCCACCACACCTCGTCACCGACGAAGCCCACGTACTCGGGGTGCCCGTCGTGCGCGGCGGCGAGGGCCGCGTCGATGGGTGAGGGCCAGGAGCCGTACGCCAGGGTCCGCACTGTCCTCCCCACCTCGCCTAGGCCGTCCGCAGGAAGCGGTCGAGCACCCGGACGCCGAAGTGCAGCGCCTCGACGGGCACGCGCTCGTCGACGCCGTGGAACATGGCGCCGTAGTCGTAGCCCTCCGGCAGCCTCAGCGGGGAGAAGCCGTAGCCGGTGATGCCGAGCCGGGAGAACTGCTTGGCGTCCGTGCCGCCCGGCATGCAGTACGGCACCACGTGCCCCTCGGGGGCGAACTCCTCGACGGCGGCGCGCATCCTGGCGTACGTCGGCGAGTCGACCGGCGCCTGGAGGGCGACCTCGTGATGGTGGAACTCCCACTCCACGTCGGGGCCGGTGAGCCGGTCGAGGGTGGTGCGGAACTCGTCCTCGCCGCCGGGCAGATAGCGCCCGTCGACGTAGGCGACCGCCTCGCCCGGGATCACGTTGACCTTGTAACCCGCCTCCAGCATGGTCGGGTTGGCGCTGTTGCGGACGGTCGCCTCGACGAGCGCGGCCGCCGGGCCGAGCTTCTCCAGCAGGCGGTCCACGTCGTCCAGGCCGGTGTCGATGCCGTACAGCGCGGCGAGTTCGGTGAGGGCGGCGCGGACCGTCGGGGTGAGCCGGAGCGGCCACTCGTGGGCGCCGATGCGGGTGACGGCCGCGGCGAGGCGGGTCACCGCGTTGTCCCGGTTCGGCTGGGAGCCGTGCGCCGCCCGTCCGCGAGCCGTCAGCTTGAGCCAGCCGGTGCCGCGTTCCCCGGCCGCGATCGGGTAGATCCGCCGGCCGGCGCCGTCGTGGAAGGTGAACGCGCCGGACTCGCTGATGCCCTCGGTGCAGCCCTCGAACAGCCCGGCGTGCCGGTCCGCGAGGAATCCGGAGCCGTCCTCGGCGCTCGCCTCCTCGTCGGCGGTGAACGCGATGACGACGTCCCGTCGTGGCCGTACGCCCTGCCGGGCCCAGGCCCGGACGACGGCGAGGATCATCGCGTCCATGTTCTTCATATCGACCGCGCCCCGGCCCCACACGACGCCGTCGCGGATCTCCCCCGAGAAGGGGTGCACACTCCACTCGGCGGCCTGTGCGGGCACCACGTCCAGATGGCCGTGGACGAGCAGCGCGTCCGCCGACGGATCGGTGCCCTCGATGCGGGCGACCACGTTCGTGCGGCCCCTGGCGCGCTCCAGCAGCGTGGGCTCCAGGCCCGCCTCGGCCAGCCGTGCGGCGGCGTACTCGGCGGCGGGGCGCTCCTGGCAGTCCCCGCCGCCGCGGTTGGTGGTGTCGACGCGGATGAGGTCGGAGGTGAACGTCACGACCTCGTCCAGTGCCTGCCGGTCAGCCATACTGCTCCTCCACCGCGGCCGAGGCGATCGTGGTCACTGCCTTGAAGGTACGGATACCGTCGTACATGCGCTCGCTGGTGTACTCCACCTTCCGCTCCCCGATCCGTTCGACACCCGGGACGACGGTGGCGGCCATCGCCAGGTGCTCGGCGTCGAACTCGACGGCGACGGTGAACGGTCCGGCGCTCACCGGTTCCTGGCGTACCGCCAGCGCGGCGGCCTCCTTCGCCGCGGCACGGATGTCGGCGGCGGTCCTGGCCGGCGTACGGCACACGGCCGCGTACCGCGAGACGTGGTCCTTGACGGCGACCTTCAGCGCCTCGGGCGCGTATCCGAGCGCGTCCTCGCAGGCGACGTCGTCGCCGGTGACGAGCACGACGGGTACGCCGTACTCGGCGGCGACGTGCGCGTTCAGCAGTCCCTCGCTCGCGCGGACGTCGTTCAGCCACACCCCTGTGATCTGGTTCGCGAGGTAGGTGTGGGCGAGGACGCCCTCCATGCCGGCGCCCGCGTGGTAGCCGACGAAGGCGATACCGTCCACGTCGCCGTGCTGCACGCCCTCGACCATGGAGAGCTCCTTGTGCCGGCCGGTCAGCATCTCCGCCCGCTCGTCCAGTCGTTCGAGCAGCAGGTTGCGCATGGACCAGTGCGCCTCATTGATGACGACGGCGTCGGCACCCCCGTCGAAGAAGCCCAGCACGGCGGCGTCGACGTCCGAGGTGAACATCCCCCGGCACCGCTCCCACTGAGGCGTCCCCGGCAATACGTCACCCGGCCAGGTCACGCCGGTGGCGCCCTCCATGTCGGCACTGATCAGGATTTTCATGCCTCGAAACGGTACGCGTCGGCCGGCCGCCTCGGCCAGGGCTGTGGATGACCATCGGTGGTCCGGACCACCGAACTCACCTCATACGGCCTATGACCAGCCCGGATCTGTCCGTCCACCCGGACCACCCCCGCATCCTCACTGCGTCCGACGACGACAGAAACCGACGAGGTCCCGAGACCGGCGGTCGTGCCCCCGCCCACCTCTCGGAACGGACATGGCTCACGAAGCGCCCTCTCGGTGTGGCACTCCATAGCGGGTGGCGATCGCGGCGGCACGGTTGCGCAGGGAGGCGCGCAGCCACTGCGGGGCCAGGGCTTCCGCGTTCGTGGCGAGCTGCCACAGCGCCCATTCGGCGTGTCTGGAATCCTGGAAGGTCACGTCCAGCCGCAGCCAGCCGTCCGCCTCGGCCTCTTCGGCGCGGACGGCCAGCGCGGTGCCCACCAGGTCGTCCCGCCGCGCCGGGTCCACCCGTACCCGCACGACGACTTGGTCGCCGCCGGTCCGAAACCGCGTGTTACGTTCCTGCCAGGCCTGGTCCAGATCGACTGTGTCCGGTCGCTGCGCGGGTTCGTCGAGTTCCTCGGCCGCCAGCACCCGGGACAGCCGGTAGGTGCGGTCCGCGCCGGCCCTCGTGGCCAGCAAGTAGCCCTGGCCCCCTACGGTGACCAGGCCAATCAAATCCACCGTGCGCCACTTCGGGTTCTGGTCCACAGCCGCTTAGTGGATGCGCAGCTTGTGTCCGGCGAACACCGCGCGCCGGAGCTCGGCCGCTATGGTGTCGGGCACCTCCTCGGCGGCCACGCGACGCGAGAGAAGGTCGGTCTCCGGGTCGATGAGTAAGCGCCGCGCCGCGTCGGCCGCGGTGTCCCGAAGCCCTTCGGGCAGTGCGTCGGCCACCTTGAGACCGGGACGCCGGCTGCGGACAGTGCCTCTCTGTCGCGCAGCACGGTGCGGGTGGATACCTCCAGCTCGCGGGCCAGAGTGTCCGCGGTCAGCCGACCGCGCTGGCGCAGCAGTAGCACCAGTGGTGGGTGGAGATGGGCTTCAACCAGGGTGAGGTCGTCTCCGGGCACTCACGGACCCTGTACATCTCGGGGCAGACCGCGATGAGCGGCGAAGGCAAGCCCGAGCATGACGGTGACATGGCGGCGCAGTTGGCTCTGGCCATCGACAACGTGGAGGCCGTGCTCGCCGAGGCCGGCATGTCTCTCGCGAACCTCGTCCGGCTCAACGTCTACACGACCGACGTCGATCTGATCCTCCAGCACTACGGCGTGCTGGCCGCACGGCTGGGCGCCGCCAAGGTCGCGCCGACCACCGCGATGCTCGGGGTGACGCGACTGGCCATTCCCGGCCAGATGGTCGAGCTTGAGGGAACCGCAGTCGCTTGATGTGACCTCGTCTCCTGCGCTGCTCGTGCCTCTACTCGCCGCGGACGACACGGCGGAGCTTGGTGAGGCGCTCGTGCAGGATGCGTTCCCCGCCGTGCTGCGTGGGGCGGTAGTAGTCCTTCCCACCAGCGTCCGGTGGGTACTGCTGCTCCAGGACTCCCTCCGACGTCCGGTGGGGGGCAGTGGTAGCCGACCGCGTTGCCCAGCTCCGCCGCGCCTCTGGCAGGTCCAGAGCCTCGACCCGTCCCGGCCGCAGCGGCGCCGCCGCCCATCGGGCGAGGCCGACCAGTAGGGCCTGCCTGTCCAGCACCTCCCGCACAGCCTCGCGCCCGGCCACGTTCCGCGCCGCGCCGCGCCGCAGGCGAACGCCCCTTTCACGCCCCCAGGCACGCTTGTCAGCCACCCTGTGCGGGCACTACTGTCACCACGCCTTGGTGAACGGGAAATCCGGTGTGATGCCGGTGCGGCCCTCGCCACTGTGAATCGGGAAGTCCGGCTCCGGCCCTCACGGGCAGCCACTGGGTCCTCGGGACCCGGGAAGGCGGAGCACGGGCGGTGGTACCCGTAAGCCAGGAGACCGGCCAAGGCGCGTCAACCATCCACGAGGTGCTGGAGAGGGTCTGCTGAGCCATGCACATAGCCGAGGGTTTTCTGCCTCCGGCGCACGCGGTCGCCTGGGGCGTCGCGTCGGCGCCGTTCGTCGTCCACGGAGTCCGGTCGCTCACCCGTGAGGTCAGGGAGCATCCCGAGAGCACACTGCTCCTCGGCGCCTCCGGAGCCTTCACGTTCGTCCTGTCCGCGCTGAAGCTGCCCTCGGTGACCGGGAGTTGCTCGCACCCCACCGGCACCGGGCTCGGCGCCATCCTGTTCCGGCCCCCGATCATGGCGGTCCTGGGCACCATCACCCTGCTTTTCCAGGCCCTGTTGCTCGCGCACGGCGGCCTGACCACGCTCGGCGCCAACGTCTTCTCCATGGCGATCGCCGGCCCCTGGGCCGGGTACGCGGCCTACAGACTGCTGCGGCGGTACGACGTGCCGCTGATGGTCGCCGTCTTCTTCGGCGCGTTCGTCGCCGACCTGTCCACCTACTGCGTCACCAGCGTCCAGCTGGCGCTCGCCTTCCCCGACCCGAGCAGCGGATTCCTGGGCGCGCTCGGCAAGTTCGGCTCCATCTTCGCCGTCACGCAGATCCCGCTCGCGGTGAGCGAGGGCCTGCTCACGGTGCTCGTCATGCGGCTGCTGGTGCAGTCCAGCAAGGGCGAACTGACCCGGCTGGGCGTGCTTTTCGCCACGAGGCGGTCCCGGACCGAGACCGAGGCGGTGGCCCGATGAGCAAGAACACGAAGATCAACGTCCTGCTGCTGCTCGTCGTGGCCGCGCTCGCGGTGCTGCCGCTGGCCCTCGGCCTCGGCGACCACAAGGAGGAGCCGTTCGCGGGCGCCGACGGCGAGGCGGAGACGGCCATCACCGAGATCGAGCCGGACTACGAGCCCTGGTTCTCGCCACTGTACGAGCCGCCGTCCGGTGAGATCGAGTCGGCGCTGTTCTCCCTCCAGGCCGCCCTCGGTGCCGGAGTCCTCGCCTACTACTTCGGCCTGCACCGGGGGCGGCGGCAGGGTGAGCAACGGGCGCTGGAGCGGGAACGGGCCCCCAAGAGCGCGGCCGGTGACACCGCCGAGGAGTCCACGGCCGAAAGGTCCTGATCTCTCGTGCTGCCGATCGACGCGGCGGCGCACAGCAGCCGCTGGCGCCGCCGTCACCCCGTGGACAAGGCCGTGCTCGGGCTCGGCCTCACCGTGCTCGCGATCTCGCTGCCGCCCTGGCCGGGCGCGGCCCTGGTGCTCGTGACCTCCCTCGTGGTGCTGCTGGGGCCGGCGGGCGTGCCCGGGCGCCGGCTGTGGCGGGCGTACCGCGTGCCGTTGGGCTTCTGCGTGACCGGCGCGGTCACGCTGGTCGTCCAGGTCGGCGGGCCGCAGGGCTTCGTGTCCCTCGCGCACGACGGTCCGCTGCGGGCCGGGGAGCTGCTGCTGCGCACCTCGGCCGCCTCCCTCGGCGTGCTGCTGTTCGCCTTCACCACCCCGATGTCCGACCTGCTGCCCCGCCTGGTGAAGGCCGGTGTGCCCGCGCCCGTCGTCGACGTGGCCCTGGTGACGTACCGCATGAGCTTCCTGCTCCTGGACTCGGTACGCCGCATCCGGGAGGCCCAGGCCGCCCGGCTCGGGCACACCGGCAGGGCCGCGGAGTGGCGTTCCCTCGCCGGGCTCGGCGCCACCGCCTTCGTACGGGCCTTCGACCGGGCCACCCGGCTCCAGGCCGGGCTCGCCGGGCGCGGCTACGACGGCACCCTGCGCGTCCTGGTGCCCGAGGCCCGGGTCTCCGTCCGCTTCACGGCCGCGAGTTGCGCACTGCTTGTGGCGCTGGCCGCCCTCACCCTCGTACTGGAAAGGGCCTTGCCATGAGCGAGCCCACCGCCCTCGTCGCCCTGCGGGGCGTGTCCTACGCCTACGAGGACGGCCCTCTCGTCCTCAGCGACCTCGACTTCGACGTGTCCGAGGGGCGCGCGCTGGCGCTGCTCGGCCGCAACGGCACCGGCAAGACCACGCTGATGCGGCTGCTCAGCGGCGGACTGCGCCCGCACGAGGGCCGGTTGACGGTGGAGGGTTCGCCGGTGACGTACGACCGCAAGGGGCTGACACGGCTGCGGACGACCGTGCAGTTGGTGGTGCAGGACCCGGACGACCAGCTGTTCGCCGCGTCCGTCGCCCAGGACGTCTCCTTCGGACCGCTGAACCTCGGCCTGTCCGACGCCGAGGTGCGGGCAAGAGTCGACGAGGCGCTCGCCGCCCTGGACATCACCGCGCTGGCCGACCGGCCCACGCACCTGCTGTCGTACGGGCAGCGCAAGCGCACGGCCGTCGCGGGCGCGGTGGCGATGCGGCCCCGTGTGCTGATCCTGGACGAGCCGACCGCCGGGCTCGACCCGGACGGCCAGGAACGCCTGCTCGCCACCCTCGACGGGCTCCGCGCGGGCGGCACCACGGTGGTGATGGCCACCCACGACGTCGACCTCGCCCTGCGCTGGGCGGACGACGCGGCGCTCCTGACCCCGTCCGGGGTGCGCACCGGCCCGGCGGCCGCGATGCTGGCCCGCACCGATCTCCTCCGGCAGGCGGGGCTGCGGTTGCCCTGGGGCATCGCGGCCGCCCGGTTGCTGCGGGCGCAGGGACTGTTGGACGACACGGCACCCGGTCCGCGCAGTCCGGACGAACTGGCCGCCATGGCAGCGGCGGGCACGCCTCCCGCGGTAGCGGCCGACGGTGACGTGTCCGCACGAGGCGCACACGGGTGACACATGCCGCGACCGGACAGCACAGATACGGCGGGCCCCACGCTTCCCGGTTTGATGAGGTCGTACCCGACCTGAGCGAGGGAGCATGGCCGAAGGCGCCGCGGACAGCCACCCACCCGAGGGTCTGAAGGCCGATGCGATCGGGTTCCTCGACGCACTCGTCATCGGCCTCAACTCCACCTCGCCCGCGTACTCGCTGGCCGCGGTCATCGGCCCGGTGGTGGCTCTCGTGGGGGTCCACGCTCCCGGCGTCATGCTCGCCTCGTTCGCCCCGATGCTGCTGATCGCGTCGGCGTTCTCCTCCCTCAACAGGGTCGACCAGGACTGCGGGACGACCTTCTCGTGGGTCACCCGGGCGATGGGGCCGTGGGCCGGATGGCTCGGCGGATGGGCCATCACGATGACCGGGGTCCTGGTGGTCGGATCGCTGGCGGACGTCGCGGGGACCTTCGCCCTGCTCGCCCTCGGACTCGACCACTGGGTCGGGAACGAGTTCGTGCGCCAGTTGCTCACGGTGCTGGTCATCGTCGTGATGACGGCCGTGTGCGTCATCGGCACCGAGGTGTCGGCCAAGGTGCAGAACGCGCTGATCCTCGCACAGGTCGCCTGCCTGCTCGCGTTCGCCGTGGTGGCGATCCACCGGGTGTACGCGGGCACCGGCACGCCCGACTCCGTGCGACCGTCGATCAGTTGGCTGGACCCCTTCGGTGCGGGGGGCGCCGAGCTGACGGCGGGTCTGCTGCTGGGCGTGTTCATGTACTGGGGCTGGGAGTCGGCGGTGAACCTCACCGAGGAGGTCGAGAACTCCGCCACCGCTCCCGGCAGGGCCGCCGTGTGGTCGACGGTCATCCTGCTGGTGACCTATGTGGCGGTCGCCCTCGCCGTCGTGGCCTACGCCGGGCCGGCGTTCCTCGCCGGGAACGCCGAGGAGGAGGAGTTCGTCTTCGCCCTGCTCGCCGGCGAGGCGATGGGGGCCTGGGACTGGGTCGTCCTGCTGGCGGTCTCGACCTCCGCGCTGGCGTCGACGCAGACGACGATCATCCCCGCCTCGCGCACGGCCCTGTCCATGGCCCGCCGGCACGCGCTGCCGACGCACTTCGCCCACATCCACGCACGGTTCCGCACCCCTGACGTGAGCACGTGGTGGGTCGCCGGCATCGCCATCGCCTGGTACCTCGCCGTGCGCCGGATCAGCGAGAACGCCCTCTTCGACTCGCTCACCGCGCTGTCCCTGCTGATCGCGTTCTACTACGCGCTGACGGGCCTCGCGTGCGCGGTCTACTACCGCCGCCATCTCACCGAGAGCCTGTGCCACTTCGTCTTCTTCGGTCTCGGCCCGCTGGTCGGCGCCGGGCTGCTGGTCTGGCTGCTGGTCGAGTCGGTCGGCGACATGTCCGATCCCGAGAACTCCTACAGCGGCGTCTCGTGGTTCGGGCTCGGCCCGCCGCTGCTCATCGGCATCGGCATCGCCCTCACGGGGGTGGTCCTCATGGGCGTGTGGCATCTGAGGGCACCCGCCTTCTGGTCGGAACGCCCGCAGGTGGCCGACCCCGGACTCGTCCACGGCGACAAGAAGGAGGGCTGAGGATGTCGATCATTCTCGGCCACGCCGAGTCCCCTGGGAACGGCCTGCCCACCGCACGTCGCCATCGAGGCGTCGGCGCGTCCGGTGAGCCACTCGCACCGGTCCCCGGTGCCGCGGGGAGCGGGCCTTGCACCGGGCTCCGCCGGCGACGAGTACGCCCCTCGCCGCCAAGTCACGAAAAGCCCACGGAGGCGCTGACCAACGCCGCGACCCGGCATGCGGCGAGGTCCAGGCCCTTCACGGTAGAGGAGGCGGTCGGCGTGGCGGTCGCCGGTGTCGGCGGGCAGCGGGCGCCGTGCGCGTCGGCCAGGCGCCGTGCGGGCGGCGAGCAGCTCGGCCGGGCGGTGCCGTTCCCATGGGCGAGGTGTTCGGCCGCGAGGTCGGTGGCCTGCACCGCGCATGCGGGAGGCTGGGACGCGCCGGCCCTCCCGGGGCCGCGGAAGCCGGCGGGTCTGCCCCTCCCCCGCGGCTCCAGCGGATGCGGGTGCCTCACGTCCGGTGGATGCGGTCCACCAGGATGTCGATCACCAACGGCGTCCGCGGCCCGTAACCGAGCAGGACGCCGTCCTCCATGTCGACGACCCGGCGGTTCATCCCCGCCGGCGTCTGGCTGACCCCGGGGATGTCGACCAGCCCGTCGACACCGCCGACCGACTCCAACCCCTTGGTCATCATCAGGATCACGTCGGGCTGGGCCCGCACCAGCGCCTCGCTGGTGATCGGCGTGAACGGCTTGTCCAGCCCGGCGTCCTTGCCCGCGTCCACCGCCCCCGCGGCCTCGATCAGCGAGTCGGCGCCCGAACCCTTGCCGCCGATCAGATAGACGGCCGCGCTGCCGCGGAGGTACAGGAAGGCGACCTTGGGCCTGCTTCCCTCGGGCACGGCGGCGCGGGCCGCGGTGAGTTCGTCGCTCATGCGCTTGTTCAGGGCCTTGCCCGCTTCGGGGACGCCGAGCGCCTCGGCGACGCGGGTGGTGCGCGTGGTGACGTCGGCGAGTTCGGTGGCCGGGTCGAGTACGACGACGGGGACACCGGCGCCGCGGATCTGGTCGATGGCCTCCTTCGGCCCGGTGTCGGTGTCGGCGAGCACGACGGTCGGCCGCAGCGAGAGCACGCTCTCCGCGCTCACGTCGTGCGCCTTGGTGACCTGCGGGAGCTTCTTCGCCTCCGCGAAGGTGGCGGTGATGTCCCGGCCGACGACTCGGTCGCCGAGGCCCAGCGTGAACACGATCTCCGCCACACCGCCGTTGAGCGGCAGGATCCGCGAGGCGTTCTCGACGGTCACCTCGCGCCCGTCGGCGGAGTCGACGGTGACCGGCAACTTCGGTGCGGGCGGCTTGCCTTGGAGCGGTTCGAGGGTGTTCTTCGCGAGCTGCCTCCCAGCCGCGGCGGCGCGTGCGCTCGCGGAGTCCGCGGAGGGGTCCGGACCGTCCGACACGCCCGCGCCCCCACCGCAGGCGGCCGTGAGCAGGGCGAGTGTCAGACCGAGGGCGGCGAGGCGTCTCCGGGATGCGCGCATGGTTTCTTTCCTCTCTCTCCTGGCACACAAGTAAGCAGTACTTTAGGTTAGCCTTGCCTTAGTTTCTTCTGGTGGGGGTTCCTCATGGCATGGGCAAGTGGCCTGCATCGCAAGGGAGTTGGAGCAGTCCTGGGCTTGGCCGGCGCGGTCACCCTGCTGCTCGCGACCTCCGGACAGTCCTGGGCCGCGGGCGGCTCGGCGACGGGCCCCGAGGGCCAGAAACTCACCGTCTCCAAGTCCGCCGGCCTCGATCCGGGGGGCGAGACGGTGACGGTGACCGGCACCGGCTACAACACCGAGAAGGGCATCTACGTCGCCTTCTGCGTGGACAACGGCGCCGGGAAGACCCCCACGCCCTGCGTGGGCGGAGTGGACATGGCCGGCGAGTCCGGCGCGTCCGCGTGGATCTCCTCCAACCCGCCGTCGTACGGCGAGGGGTTGGCGAAACCGTACGAAGGCAGCGGCCACAAGGGCTCGTTCAGCGTGCGGCTGGCCGTGCGGGCCAAGGACGCGAACACCGACTGCGCCAAGCCCGGCGTGCGGTGTGCCGTCATCACCCGCAACGACCACACCCGGGGCAGCGACCAGAGCCAGACCGTCAGGGTCCCGGTCACCTTCGGCGGCAGCGGCCCGGGCGCGTCGGGCGGGGAGGGCGCCCCGGCGACGCCTACCGCGACAGCGGACGCGAACACGACCGGCGGTGGCGGTACGGGCCGCTCGGGTGACGGCGCCGAGCAGGCCGCCGACGGGCCGCTCGCGAGCACCGGTTCGGTCGCCCTGACGGCGGGCGCGACGGCGGCGGGCCTTGTCGCGGCCGGCACCGGGGCCTGGCTCTGGGCACGCAGGCGCCGGGCGGCGACAGCGGACTGATCCGTACGTACTCGACCTGACACTCCCACTCGACCTGACACTTCCCAGGGAGACTTGAAGATGGCGAAGAGACCCCGCACCGCCGCCGCCGTGACGGGCGGCGCCCTGCTCGCACTGCTCTGCCCCGCCGCGGGGTCGGCGGTGGCACAGGACGCGGAGGCGTTCCCGCGCGCGGTCTCCGGCGGGGACGCGCACTGGACGACGACCGACGCGGAGCCGACCGGGCACGGGATGTCGATCGACGTCACCGAACCCGCCGTACGGGGATCCGAGCACCGCACGTCGTTCCCGGCCACGGGCGGCAGCGCCGATCTCGAAACCGGCGCCGTGGACGTCGACCTGGGGGGCGCCGCCCGGTTCGTCCCGTCCGCCGACACGCTGCCGCCCTTGACGCTCGGCGGCCTGCGGCTGCGGCTGGCGGGTGCCGACGACGGCGTGCTCTACGCCCGTACGGCCGTCGACGGCCGGGCGCGAGAACTGCCGCTGGCGGACGTGACGACGAGCGGCGCCGCCCCAGTCGTACGGGCGGGCGGCGTGACGTGGACCGGCCTGCGGGCGTCACTCACCGCCGAGGGCGCGACGTTGCTGTCGGCGTGGAGCGGGGACCCCTTCACACGGGGTGACGGACTGGGCCGGTTCGACGTGACGGTGAGGACCGGCGCCCCGGGCTCCCCCGAGCCCACCGACCCCGCCCCGCCGGACCGGGCGCCGGCACCGCCACCGCCGCCCTCACAGAGCACCCATGCCCCGGCCTTGCCGAAAACGCCCGCCCCCGGCGCGGCCGTGACCGTCGACGCACTGGCCGCGGGCGGCGAACAGACCGTCAGCGGCACGGGGTTCGAGCCCGGCGAGGTCGTCCTGGTCGCGATCGACGGGGACACCCGGTACCAGGCGGTGGCCGACGAGGCGGGACGGGTCTCCCGGTCCTTCCCGGTGTACGACAGCGCCGCCGAGGGCGCGCACACGGTCGAGCTGTCCACGGTGGACGGCGCACGGACCGCAGTCACGGAGTTCGCCGTGCGCGCCAATTCCGCTTCCTGACCGTGTGGTTGACGGCCCTTCACCCTCCGTTGACAAACAGCCCCGACAGATACTTAGGTTAGCCTTACCTAAGTCAAGGCTTACGCCTCCTGGAAAGGTCCCGTTCCTCATGAGAGCCCTCCCCGCCGCCCGCGCGGCCCTCGCCGTCGCCGCCTCCGCCGCCCTGACCCTGGGCCTGGCCACCTCGGCCTCCGCGGCCACCTCGACCCGCACGGTCACCGACGGCGGCGCGACGTACAACCTGTCACTGAACTCGCCCGGCACGGCCGCCGCCGGCGGCCAGGTCATCACCGTCTCCGGCTCCGGCTACAACCCCGGCCAGGGCATCTACGTCGGTTTGTGCGTGGTCGACGGGGCGCAGGGCGCGAGCAAGCCGACCCCGTGCCTGGGCGGCCAGGACGAGAGCGGCACCACCGGTGCCTCGCACTGGGTCAACAACACCTTCGGCGGCATGTTCGCCAACAGCTCCAAGTTCGGCGCGGGCGGCACCTTCAGCGTGAAGATCCACGTCAAGGCCGCCCTCGACGACGGCAGCGTCTGCGGCGAGGACGTCACATGCGCCGTCGTGACGCGCGCGGACCACTTCGACAGCGAGGACCGCAAGTACGACGTCCACGTGCCGATCACCTTCCAGTGACCGGAGGAACCCCCATGCAGCACAGACGACCGGCGGCGCTCCTGGGCGCCGCCGCGCTCGTGGCCGCCTCGGTGCTGGCCTCCGTGGCCGCCGGCGGCGCCGCGCAGGCAGCCGACACACCGAAGACGGCCCTCGGCAAGAACGGCCAGAAGCTCACCGTCTCCGCCTCCGCCCGCCTCGACCCGGACGGCGAGACGCTCCGCGTCACCGGCTCCGGCTACGACGCGGCCAAGGCCGTCTACGTCGCCCTGTGCAAGGACAACGGCGACAACCGCGTCCCCTCGCCGTGCCTCGGCGGCGCCGACCAGAGCGGCACCGGCAGCTCCTCGCAGTGGATCGTCCCCGAGGGCGACGCGTACGCGGGTGACCTGGCCGTGCACTGGGGCGCGGGCGGCACCTTCGACGTCGAGATCGACGTCAAGGCCAAGGACAGCAGCCTCGACTGCGCCAAGGTCGCCTGCTCGGTGGTCACCCGTGTCGACCACCGCAACCCCGGCGACCGCTCCCAGGACGTGCGTGTCCCCGTCGGTTTCGAGGGCCAGGACCCCGGCGATGGGGACGACGGCGGCGACGGCGTGGACATGCCGCCGGGCACCGTCTCCTACGTCCAGGCAGCCGAGTTCACCACCGCGGGCCGCCCACTGGACCTGCTGCTGCATCCCGACTCCGGGAAGCTGTACGTCGGTTCGGACAACATCCCCGACACCGCGGACGTCGCCGAACAGGGCCTGTACGCCCTCGATGCAAAGGACGGCAAGCTCCTCGGTCACATCCAGCAGGCCCCCGGCTCCAACGGCGCGCTCGCGAGCCGCGTGGTCCGCTGGATCGCCGCCCCGCTGGCCGGCGACGGCGTCGTCTTCCACTACCCGCTGCGCGGCATAGGCACCGCGAAGGACGGCGACCCGGCGGCGAAGGGCGTGTGGCTGGCCGGCGGCGCGGTCACCGGCGTCGGCCCCGGCACCGCCAGGACGACCACGCTGGTCGCCCAGGGCGCCGTTCTGTCCGAGGTCGAGACGGCCACCGGCACCGTCAAGCAGACGGCCGCTCTGGAAGGCGGCGGCATCCTCGGCGTCGACACCGCGCGCGGCACCGCCTGGTCGGCGGACTCCACGGGCGGAAAGCTGTACCGCGTCGACACCGGCTCCCTCACCGTCACCGCCACCGTCGAACTCCCCGCGGCGGCCGTCTACTTCGTCGAGACGGACCCGGCGACCGGCAACGTCTGGGTGGGCAGCGCCTACGACGTGCTCGTCTTCGACAAGGACGGCAAGCCGCTGGCCAAGCTCACCGGCAAGGACCGGGCCACGGCGACGGCCTTCGACCGGACGAGCGGCGAGGCATTCGTCCTGCGCGAGGACTGGGGCACCGCCGACGACGGCGCGGACCAGGTCGGCGCCCTGGAGGTCTACGACAGCGCCTCGTTCGAGCGGGCGGCCGAGCCCGTCGCCCTGCCCGGCAGCCGTGCCGGCGCCTACGCTGGCGTCGCCGTCGCCCCCGGCGCCACGTCCGTCTACGTCACCAACCAGGCCGAGAGCAAGGTCGTCAAACTCGACCGCCGCCTCTCCCCGAAGGTCGTCCAGTCCCCTACCGACCAGGCCGTCGCACCCGGCGACAAGGTCACCTTCGTCGCCGCCGCCGAGGGCACGCCCGAGCCCACCGTCCGCTGGCAGGTCAGCCCCGACGGCGGCCAGACGTGGTCCACGGTCGAGGCGGCGACGGACAACGCGTACACCTTCACCGCCCGCGCCTCGCACGACGGCTACCGCTACCGCGCCGAGTTCACCAACTCCGCCGGCACGACCCGCACATCACCGATCACCCTCACGGTCACCGAGTCGGGCGACGGCGGGGGCGGCGGCGATGGCGGCGATGGCGGGGGCGGGGGTGACGACGGCGGGAACGGCCAGGACAGCGAGCCGTCCGGCTCGAAGACCGTCACCGGCCCGAACGGCCAGAAGCTCACCGTCACCCCGGTCAACAACCTCGCCACCGAGAACCAGACCCTGAAGGTCACCGGCTCCGGCTACGACGCGAAGAAGGGCATCTACGTCGCCCTGTGCGTCGACAACGGCGACGGGGAACTGCCCACGCCGTGCATCGGCGGCGTCGACATGACCGGCGGCTCGCACTCCTCCGCGTGGATCTCCTCCGACCCACCGGACTACGGCGAGGACCTGGCGATCCCGTACGGCGCGGGCGGCACCTTCGAGGTCGAGCTGACCGTCGACGCCAAGGACGAGTACACCGACTGCTTCAAGGTCACCTGCGTCCTGGCCACCCGCAACGACCACACCCTCTCCGGCGACCGCTCCCAGGACGTCAAGGTCCCGGTCGCCTTCGTCGGACAGGACCCGGTGGACACGGACGACGACACCGGCGGCACGGGCGGCACGGGCGGCAACGGCAACCCCGGCACGGGCACCACGGGCGGCGGCACCGACGGCAGCGGCGGCACGGACACCGCCTCCACCACGGGCGGCAGCCTCGCCTCCACCGGTGTCACGGTGCTCTCCGTCGCCGCGCTCGCGGCCGTGCTGCTCGCCGCGGGCTGGGCGGCGTACCGCAGGGGTCGTAGCGTCAACTGAGCGGCCCTGGGGACGAGTTCGCCCTCCGTCACGCGGTCCGGCCGGCCACCACCCACCTCGACGGCAGCTCGATCCGCGTGCCGTCGGGCCCGTACTCCGTGGTGATCAGCGGCAGTTCGCCGCCGGCGAGGACGGTCAGCCCGGCTGCCCGCAGATACTCGGGCACCGCGGCGTCGGCCACCTCGCCGGGGGCGATGCCGTGCCGGAAGATGGGCACGAGCTTGGGCGGCGGTCCGGCCGGGCTCTGGGCGAGGCCCATGAGGACGGGCTTCGCGGACTCGGAGAGTTCGACGAGAAGGACACGGCCGCGCTCACCCACCAGCGTGGCGATCCCGTCCGCCAACGGCTGCCGGTCGTCGGGCTCGGCCTGATGCAGTACGCCCCGCATGTACACGTTGGCGTCGCCGAGTTCGGCGTGCAGCGCCTCGGCCCCCGCCTTGTCCACGGCGTCGAACATCCGGTACGTCGCCTGCCCCGCGGGGTCGGCGTTCCGGGCGTGGTCGAGGGCCGCGTCGGACAGATCGACGCCGACGACGCGGGGGAAGCGGTCGGCTAGGAAACGCGTCTGGGTGCCGTTGCCGCAGCCGAGGTCCACCATCGGCAGGCCGGGTTCGGTCAGGTGCGTCTCGAACAGGGTCAGATGGCGGCCGACGGTCAGGGCCGGTTCCGCGTCCCAGAGCACGGCCCCCGGTTCACCGGGCGCCTCACGCCAGAAGCCCTCCCATGCCTCGCGGTACCGACTCGTCACGCTCATGACCGACTCCCCAGGGTGCGATGCCGACCCGTCGTGAAGTGACGGGCGAGTACGGTCTATCGCGCCCCGGTGACGGCTACAAGCGCATGGCGCATACCTTCACTGCGCATTCGAGACCTGTACGCCGGCGTACGCCCTTGCGGGGCACACGGATTCAGCGGCGCGGGAGCGAGAGTTCGAACCAGACGGTCTTGCCGGCGCCGGTACGGCTGGCGCCCCACTCGCGGGCCAGCGTGCTCACGACCCGCAGCCCGCGCCCGGCCTCGTCGCCGGGGCCCGCGCTGAGCAGGGTGGGCAGGTCGTGGTCGTCGTCGTCCACCTCGCACAGCAGTGCGTCGCCCCGCACGAGGCGCAGCTCGACGGGACGGCTGTGCGAGTGCCGTACGGCGTTGGTGACGAGCTCGCTGACCATGAGCTCCGCACTGTCGGCCAGCCTCGCCAGACCCCAGTCGTGCAGTTGTTCACGGACGACGGCGCGGGCCCGTGCGACCTCCACCGGGTCGATCGGGAACCGCCATTCGGCGACGTCCTTCGGTTCGATGCCGTTGAGGCGGGCCATCAGCAGGGCCACGTCGTCCTTGCGGCCGCCGCGGCCCGCTTTCGAGAATGTCACCGCGAGGGCGCGGATGATGGTGTCGCATGCCTCGTCCATGGACGCGGCCGGATGAGCGGCGGACTCGCACAGGGCGGCCAGGCCGGCCCCGATGTCCTCGCCACGCACCTCGACCAGACCGTCGGTGCACATCACGATCCGGTCGCCGGGCGCCACGCGCACGCGTACCGCCTCGAAGGGCACTCCGCCGACGCCGATCGGCGCGCCGGTGGGCAGGTCGAGCAGTTCGCTGCGCCCGTTCTCGGCGCGGACCAGGACGGGTGGGATGTGGCCGGCGTTGGCGAGGTGCAGTTCGCTCGCGATCGGGTCGTAGACGGCGTACAGACAGGTGGCGAGGTAGGTGTCGCCGAGGCGCTGGGCGAGGTCGTCGAGGTTGCGCAGCAGCTGGGAGGGCGGCAGGTCGAGGGCGGCCATGGTCTGCACGGCCGTACGCAACTGGCCCATCATCGCGGCCGAGTTGAGGCCGTGTCCCATGACGTCGCCGACGACGAGGGCGGTGCGGGCGCCGGGCAGCTTGACGGAGTCGAACCAGTCGCCGCCGACCCGGCCGAGGAGGGTGCCGGGCAGATAGCGGGTGGCGATGTCGCAGCCCGCCCTGCGCGGCGGGATGTGCGGCAGCATGCTGTCCTGGAGGGTCTCGGCGACGGCCTCCTGGTAGGTGTACATGCGCGCGTTGTCGAGCACGAGGCCCGCGCGGGCGGCGAGTTCGGCGCCGGTGACCCGGTCCATGTCGTTGAAGACGGGCCGCTCGGGGTGGCGCAGCAGGATCATGAAGCCGAGCACCACATTGCGGGCCTTGAGCGGCACGACCAGCATGGAGCGGCCCGTGATGAGCGGCCGGATGTCCCGCTTTTCGAACTGGGAGGCGATGGCGTGGCCCATCTCCTCGCTGATGCGCGGCACGAGGACGGGTTCGCCGGTGGTCATGCACTGGAAGAACGGCGTGTGCGCCGGGAAGGGCATGGCCTCGCCGACCGGCACGACGTCGTCCCAGCGGCCGGGTTCGTCGGTGTGCTCGACGGCGACCCGGTGCCACATGGTGGTCGTGTCGGGCACGCCGTCGGGGAATCCCTCGCCGGCGACGACCTGTTCGCGCAGATAGGTGCCGGCGACGTCGGTGAAGCGGGGCACGACGGCCTTGCTGACCTCGATGATGGTCTGCGCGAGGTCGAGGGAGGTGCCGATACGGCCGCTGACCTCGTTGAGGAACTCCAGGCGTTCGCGTACGGCGACGTATTCGAGGTCCTCGCCCTCGTCGGTGTACTCCTTCGGTAACGGCAGGCCCTCGGCGGCGGCCCGGGCGGCCCGCTGGCGGCGGGCCCTGCGCTCGGCGCGCCGGGGCACGCCCCAGTCGGGGGTGACGGGCACCCGGTCGTTCTGGCTGAACTCCAGGACCGGATAACCCAGTTCGAGGACCTGCCCGACGACGCGGGCGCTCTCCTCGACGCTCATGCTGGGCAGGATCTCGGGGAGTTTGCCCGCGAGTTCCTCGGCGCCGGGAAAGTCGGTGTGCAGGGCGAAGCCGGGTGCGACGCGCTCGAAGCCGGTGTCCGCGTCCTCCTGCGCGTGCTGCGCGTCCTGCTGGAGTCTGCCCACGTCGGCGGCGAGCACGAGCAGCCGCTCGGGGCCGGGGCCGACCAGCGGGTAGGCCCACCACAGGACGTCGACGCGGTCGCTCCCCCACCCTTCGGGCGGGGGGACCCCCATCTCGCTTCGCTGGGGCACGGTGAGGCGGGCGCGCCCCGCGGCCGGGTAGAACAGCCGTCCGTCCAGGGACGTTTCGAGGTCGTGGCCGTGTCCGTCGTACGCCGAGTACGCCGCGTACGCCCCGTACGGAGCGACGTCCTCCTCCTCGGGCAGCGCTCCGGAGACGGGCAGCAGATCGACGGCCGGGCGGCCGATCGCCTCTTCCCTCGCGGCGCCGAACAGGCGTCGTGCGCCGGAACTCCAGTGGGAGACGAGGCCCTCGCGGTCCACCACGACCACGGCCAGCGGGATACGGCCGGCCGCGGCGTGCTCCGCCCCCGCGCCGTCCCTCTCGGTGCCACGGTTCATGCCCCAGGCCCTCTCTCCCCACGGCTGCGCAAGATCTGTGCCGCCTACTCCACCGTACGGCTCCGGACGGAAACGATGTGCGGCAATACGGTAATTGGTGTGACGGGCGCACGGCGGCGCGTTCGGGTGGCGGACCGCCCGCCCCTCTCGCGTCCCCGCAGGACAGCGCCGTACACCGCTCCTCACACCGCTCCTCGCCTCAGTCCTCGTGCCCGAGGTGAAGATCGCGTTCCGTACGGCCTCCTCCGGCGACCTGGAGCACGCTGGCGACCGGCGGGTAACCCGTGGCGATGACGGTGTACTCGCCGGAGGACAGGTCGACGAACCGGAAGGTTCCGTCGGGGCCGGTGGTGAGGGTGTCCATGACGGTGCCGGCGGCGTCGAGGAGGGTCACGCGCGCGTCCTCCACGGGTCGCCCGCCGCCCGCCCGCACGGTGCCGCGCAGGACGGCGCCGCCGGCGAGTTCGATGTCCCGGCGGGTCTCGCGGGCCGCCTGGACGGTGACGGGGACGGCGGCCGGGCGGAAGGCGGGCGAGCTGGCGGCGAGGGTGTACTCGCCGGCGACCAGTTCGGGGATGACGTATCCGCCCTCGCGGCCGCTGCGGGTCGTGGCGACGACCTGCCCGTGGGCGTCGGTGAGCGTGACGGTGGCGTCCACGGGCGTGCCGTCCGGGGTGAGCACCTTCCCGGCCAGGCGTCCGGCGCCGCCGAGGACGATGTCCACCTCGACGGGGCGTTCGCCGACGGTCACGGAGACGGCCTGCGGCTGGTGGCCGCCCGCCGCGGCGATCATGACATACGTCCCCTGGCCCGGCGTCGCCAGCGCGTACCGCCCGTCCTCGGCGCTCGCGCCGCGTCCGACCTGCTGTCCGGTGACGTCGATGAGCGTGAGCGCGGCGCGCGGTACGACGGTCCCGTCCGGGTGCTGCACCGTGCCGAAGACCGGGACCGCGGCGGAGTGCGGCGAACGGGCCTGCGGGACCTGGGTGTTCACCGGCTCCTGTTCCGTCTCGGGAGCCGGGGCGTCGTGGGACACCAGGGGCTTCTCCTTGAGGAGGAGCGCGATGAGCAGGCCGAGGACGAGTACCGGGACGAGGTACAGGAAGATCCTCGGCATGGCGTCGGCGTACGCCTGGATGTAGGCGTCGCGCTGGGCCGGGGGCATGGCGTGGACGAGCTGCGGGGTGAGGGACTCCGGGTCGGGCAGGTCGGCGCCCGCGCGCGCGGGCAGCCGTTCGGCCAGGGCGTGGTGGAGCCGGTCGGCGAAGAGGGTGCCGAAGACCGCCGCGCCGACGCTGCCGCCGATCTGCCGGAAGTAGTTGTTGGCGCTGGTGGCGGTGCCGAGGTCGGCGGGACGTACGGAGTTCTGCACGGCGAGGATCAGGACCGGCATCACCATGCCGATGCCGGCGCCGAGGACGGCCATCCAGACGCTGTAGTGCAGCCGGGGCGTGTCGGCTTCGAGGCGGGACAGCAGCCACATGCCGGCGACCGCGAGCGCGCTGCCGAGCACGGGGTGGAGTTTGTAGCGGCCGGTGCGGCTGATGAGCTGGCCGGAGATGATCGAGGCGCCGACGATGCCGCCCATCATCGGCAGCATGAGCAGGCCCGACTCGGTGGCCGTGGCCCCGTCGACCATCTGCAGGAACGTCGGCAGATAGCTGGCCGCGCCGAACAGAGCGACACCGATCACGAGGCCGACGAGGCCGGTGACGTTGAAGACCGGGTCCCTGAACAGCCTGAGCGGGATGAGGGGTTCGACGGCGAAGTGCTCGACGACGAGGAAGAGGACGGTGGCGACGGCCGCGCCCGCGCCGAGGCCGAGGATGACCCGGGAGTCCCAGGCGTACTCCGTGCCGCCCCAACTGGTGAGCAGGACCAGGCAGGTGGAGGCGGCGGCGAGCAGCAGGGAGCCGAGGATGTCGAGCCGCGCCTTGGTCCGCGGCTTGGGCAGCTTCAGGGCGACGGCGACGACGGCCAGGGTGACCAGGCCGAAGGGGACGTTGATGTAGAAGCACCACCGCCAGGAGAGGTGGTCCGTGAAGTAGCCGCCGAGCAGGGGCCCGGCGACCGAGGCGAGCCCGAAGGCGGCGCCGATCAGTCCCATGAAGCGGCCGCGTTCCCGGGCCGGGACGATGTCCGCGATGATCGCCTGCACGCCGATCATGAGGCCGCCCGCGCCGACGCCCTGAACGGCGCGGTAGGCGATCAGCTGGTCCATGGTCTCGGCGCGTCCGGCGAGCGCGGAGCCGACGACGAAGACGACGATCGCGAACTGGAAGACGCCCTTGCGGCCGAGGAGATCGCCGAGTTTGCCGTAGATCGGCAGGCCGATGGTGGCGGTGAGCAGATAGGCGGTGATCGCCCAGGACATCCGGTCCAGGCCGTGCAGCTCGCCGACGATCTTCGGCAGCGCGGTGGCGACGATCATCTGCTCCAGCGCCGCCAGCAGCAGCGCGAGCAGCAGCGCGCAGAAGACCAACCGCACCCGGCGCGGGCCGAGTTCGGCACCTCGGACCTGCTCGGGAGCGGGGGCGTCCGGGGGCGCCGCGGCCGGTTCGTCCTGTACCAGAGTGATCCCGCCCACGTACCGCTCCCCTCGTCGCGCTGCCACACAATTCCCGCGTAAGCGACAACTACGAGCAAGCGCGACGAGTTACGGCACTTCGCCGGGCGAGGGAAAGATCCACTCGATCCGGTGAGCGAGGGCAACGGCCGCCGGAGGGCGGCACGTTGCGAGCCGTCGGCGCAGCGGCCGGGAGTTACTTCTCGACCTCGGTGGCGAGCTTGGCGAGCAGCACGCCGTAGATCCGGCCGAGCCCCTTGGGCGCGAACGTCTTCTCGAAGAAGCCGCCGATACCGCCGGCGCCCTGCCAGGTGGTCGTGACGACGACCCGGGACCTGCCCTCGCCGGCCGGGGTGACGCGCCAGGTGGTGACCATGGAGGAGTTGCGGTCCTTCTCGACGAGCTCGCCGTCGGTGGGCTCGCTGACCTCCAGGAGGCAGTCGCGGACGCGCTTGCTGGTGGCCTGGAGCTTCCAGTGGACGAGGGTGCCCTCGCCGTCGCCGCCCTCGCGCACCTCGTACTCGCTGAAGTGCTCGGGCAGGAGCTTGTGCCGGGTGCCGCTGTAGTCGGCGAGGGCGTCGAACACCTTCTCCGCGTCCGCCGCGACGACCCGCTCCGTAGTGGCCTCGACCTGCGCCATTGACTTCCTCCAGGACCAGAGTTCTCGGGGTTGGGGCAAGCCAACCACCCCGCTCCCGGACGGCCCAAATCGGGGTCCCTCTCAGCACACCGAAGCGATCGCACAGTGATCGAAAACGGACCCCGGACAGGGATCGCACGATCAAGGGAACATGTGTTCTATTCTGGGGCCCAGTGCTACCGAGGAGGCACCATGCGCTGGGAGAACCTCACCCTGGAGTCCGACCACAGCCGGGCCGACGCCGCGCTGTTCGGCGCGGACGCGGTCACGACCCGCACGATCGACACCCCGGAGTTCCGCGGGATCACCTTCCACGAGATCCGGGCCCGCTCGATCATCAACCGGGTGCCGGGCGCCTCCCGCATGCCCTTCGAGTGGACGGTCAACCCCTACCGGGGTTGCTCGCACGCCTGTGTGTACTGCTTCGCCCGCAAGACCCACAGCTATCTCGACCTCGACACGGGGCTCGGCTTCGACTCCCAGATCGTGGTCAAGGTGAACGCCCCGGAGCTGCTGCGCCGCCAGCTCTCCTCGCGCCGCTGGCAGGGCGAGCACATAGCGATGGGCACGAACGTCGACTGCTACCAGCGCGCGGAGGGCCGCTACCGTCTGATGCCGGGCATCCTCACCGCCCTGCGGGACCACGCCAACCCCTACTCGATCCTGACCAAGGGCACGCTGATCCTGCGCGACCTCGACCTGCTGAAGCAGTCCGCCGAGGTGACGGACGTCGGCGTCTCCGTCTCGGTCGGCTTCACCGACGCCGAGCTGTGGCGCACCGTGGAACCGGGCACGCCCGCCCCCGAGCGGCGCCTGGACGTCGTACGGACCCTCACCGAGCACGGGCTCGGGTGCGGTGTGCTGATGGCGCCGGTGATCCCGTTCCTGAGCGACGACCCGGCACAGCTACGGGCCACCGTGCGCGCGATCGCCGCCTCCGGCGCCACCTCCGTCACCCCGCTGGTGCTGCATCTGCGGCCCGGGGCCCGCGAGTGGTTCATGGCCTGGCTCGGCCGCGAGCACCCGCATCTGGTGCGCCGCTACGAGCGGCTGTACGCGGACGGCGCCTACGCGCCGAAGTGGTACCAGCGCCGGATCACCCGTCAGGTGCACGACCTGGCGCAGGAGTACGGCATGGGCCCCACGCGCGCGGGGATGCCCCGGCGGATCCGCGAGCCCGAGCCCGAGCAGGCCGGGCAGGCGCTGTCCGAACCGACACAGCTCTCCCTCATCTGAGGGCAACGGAGCGGATCTCTCGACCCGATCGGGTCAAGTCTCACCAGAACCAGTTCTCCCCCGCGCCCGTTCCGGGACGAATACGGCGAGGCCGCGGCACGCGCGGCCCGAACCTCTCCGTCCTGGGAGGACCCCATGGGAAAACGCGCAGCCGTGCTGTGCGGCGCCGCCGTCGTCATGGCCGGAGCCGTGACGGCCGTCCCCACCGAGGCGAGCGCCGGGCACACCCCGGAACCCGCTCACGCCGCGCCCCTCACCTGGAAGAAGTGCGGCACCAAGGACCACCCGACGCTCCAGTGCGCGTCCCTGGAGGTGCCGCTCGACCATTCCCGTCCGCGGGGACGACAGATCACCCTCGCCCTGACCCGAGTCCCGCACACCGCCGAGAAGTCCCAGGGGCCCCTGCTGGTCAACCCCGGCGGGCCCGGAGGCAGCGGTCTGCGACTCGCCGGTTTCGTCGCCTCGGCCCTGCCCAAGGCGGTGGCGGCACAGTACGACGTCATCGGCTTCGACCCACGAGGCGTCGGCAAGAGCAGACCCGCCCTCGACTGCCGGCCCGGCCACTTCGACGCGGTGCGCCCGGACTCCGTGCCGAAGACGCCGTGGATCGAGCGGGCCAACCTCCGCCGGGCCCGGTCCTTCGCGCGGGCGTGCGGCGAGAAGTACGCGGATGTGCTGCCGTACATCAACACGATCAGCGCCGCGCGGGACATGGACCGGATCCGCGCGGCACTCGGCGCGAAGCAGATCAACTACTTCGGCTACTCGTACGGCACCTATCTCGGCGCGGTCTACGCCAAACTCTTCCCGCAGCGGGTGCGGCGCGCGGTCCTGGACTCGGTCGTCGACCCGACCGGTGTCTGGCACGAGGACAACCTCGCGCAGGACCTCGCCTTCAACGACCGCCATCGCGCCTTCATGGCGTGGGTCGCCAAGCACGACGCCACGTACGGGCTCGGGACCGATCCGGCGGTGATCGAGACCAAGTGGTACGCGATGCGGGCGGCCCTGGCCCAGACGCCGGCCGACCGGAAGGTGGGCGCCTCGGAACTGGAGGACACCTTCCTGCCCGGCGGGTACTACAACGGCTACTGGCCCTATCTCGCCGAGGCGTTCGCGGCGTACGTGAACGACAAGGACGCCGATCCGCTGGTCGAGGCGTACGAGAAGTTCGCCGCCGGCGACGCGTCCGACGACAACGGCTACAGCGTCTACACGGCGGTGCAGTGCCGTGACGCCGCCTGGCCGCGCGGCTGGCAGCGGTGGCGGGCGGACAACTGGGCCGTGTACACGAAGGCGCCGTTCATGACCTGGAACAACGCCTGGTACAACGCGCCGTGCGCGTTCTGGCCGACGGACACGCTCCGCACGGTGGACGTCGACAACGCCAAGGTGCCGCCGATGCTGCTGTTCCAGGCGACCGACGACGCGGCCACGCCGTACGAGGGCGGCGTGACGCTGCACCGGAAGCTGGCCCGGTCCAGCCTGGTGGTCGAGCGGGGCGGCGGCAACCACGGCATCACGCTGGGCGGCAACAGGTGCCTGGACAAGCACCTCGCGGCCTACCTGACCGACGGGACGGTGCCCCGCGGCAGGGGTGAGTTCGACGCGGTGTGCGCGGCGCTGCCCGACCCGAAGCCGTTGAACTCCAAGGTGGCGTCGATCTCACCGCGCGGCGCCGAACTGCACGAACTGCTCGGCTTCCGCCACTGAGCGGCCGACCGCCCGGCCGCCCGTCGGGGGCGTTGTCAGACCCGTGGTCCACGATGGACGCATGAGTGAGCTGACCAGGATCCCCGCCCCCGACGGAGTCGCCCCGCCGCCCAGTACGCGCATGTCGTGCTCGGCACCGGCCGTTTCGTCGCCGTCTCCGGCCGGCTCCCCTGGACGAGGACGGCGAGCCGCTCCGGCCGCGGCCGGACTGTTTCGTCACGGACATGGCACACATGCCCGCCCTCCGCGCGGCCCGCGCCGAGCGCATACCCGACGACCGGCTGCCCGCGGCGTCGGCGGTGCGCGTCGCCGGGCTGGTGCGGCCGGAGTTCCTGATGGAGGTCGAGGCGTTCGCGGTGCTGCCGGATCGATCGCCGGGTTAATCGGAGGCGGCCCCGGGCGAGCGGTGTCTACGGTGCCGCCATGGACGACGACCACACGCGCATCCGCCCCATGACCCCGGCCGACTGCGACCGCGTCGCCGAGATCCGCGTCGGCGGCTGGCAGAGCGCCTATCAGGGTCTGGTACCGCAGTCGTACTTGGACTCCCTCGACGTGACGCGGGACGCCGAGCGGCGCCGCGCCCATCTCTCGCAGTCCGACGGCAGCGTGGTGGACCTGGTCGCCGAGCGCGCCGGCGAGATCGTCGGCTGGGCCTGCCACGGCCCGTACCGCGACGGCATGTCAGGCGAAGCGGGCGCCGCCGACGCCGAGTTGTACGCCCTCTACGTGGACCCCGGACGGTACGGCGCCGGCATCGGACGCGCCCTGCTCCAGGAGTCGGTACGCCGGCGCACGGCCGCGGGGCACGCCCGCATGCTCCTGTGGGTCCTCAAGGACAACACGCGCGCCCGGCGCTTCTACGAACGGGCGGGCTTCCGGGCGGACGGCACGGAGGAGCCCTTCGAGGTGGACGGCGTGGCGGTGCCGGAGGTGCGCTACGTGCGGGAGTTGGGGACCGGCTGAGCATCACCTCTGTCTCGTCTGTCTCGTCTGTCTCGGGATCCGCGCCAGCGCCTGGACCGCCGCCTCCGCCAGCGCCGGGTGGGCCAGGGCCTCGTTCAGGACGCGTCTGGCTCGGGTGTCGCCCAGTGCGCCGAGGCCCTCCACGCAGGCGAGGGCGACACGGCGGTAGGGGTCGTGCGGGCGGAGCCTTCGCTCCAGGGTGGTGATCAGGGCCGGCACGGACTCGGGGGCGCGCAGCTCGGTCAGGAGGCGGACGGGGTGCAGGGCGTAGGCCACGCGGAGTTCGTTGGTGGCCAGGGCGGCCGCGGCGCGGGCGGTGCGCGGGTCGCCGAGGCGGGCCAGGGCGTGGGCGGCGGAGGCACAGCGCTGCGGATCGCGGTGGTTGAGCAGCAGGACGAGGGACTCGAAGGCACGCCGGTCCCCGGCGAGGCCCAGCCGGAACGCGGCCAGCTCCCTGGCCCACAGCGGCTGCCCCGGCGCGGTGAGCACGTCGGCCAGTTCGTCGGGGTCCTCGGTCACCACCAGGCGGTCGTACGCGGCCGACGCCCCGGACTCCTGCCGTAAGCGCTCCGTGAGTGATCGCAACTCTTCGTCCATGAAGGCGAGCGTAGAGCGGACCGTCGGCGAGCGGGACCTACATCACAAACTCGGGGACTGGCGCGCTCGTTACCCACTGGTTAAGCTCATACGAGCGAGTCACCCACTCGCGAACCCCTTGCGGCGGCCTGGTGACGCAGTTGCCGCGAGATGCAGTCGGTTCGGTACATCGAGTACCGCAGTACGACTCGGCCACGGGACAGGGCCGGTCGGTCATCACCGCTCCTCGGACGTGTGCACGTCCGCAGCGACGGCACCGGGCGTGTGCGCTCGCAGCCCGGCAACACCCGCACTCCTTCCGCACCCGGTGCGCTCCATGGTTCGGCTTCGACTCCGGTCGGGCCCCCTTCGGCGCACCCGGGCGCGCTTCCAGTCGTCACCCTCATCCCTGGAGTCCCGCGATGGCCACTCCCCTGTCCGACACCCCCGCGTCCCCGCTCAAGACCGTTGCCGTCGTCGGCCTCGGCACCATGGGCACCGGTATCGCCGAGGTCCTCGCCAAGGCCGGCCGCGAGGTCATCGGCATCGACATCAGCGAGGGCGCGGCCGCGAAGTCGGTCGCCGCCCTGGAGGCCTCGACCGCCCGTGCCGTGGAGCGCGGCAAGCTGACCGAGCAGGACCGCGCGGACGCCCTCGCCCGCGTCCGCACCTCCACCGACCTGCGGGCCGCGGCCGACGCGGACCTGGTCATCGAGGTGGCTCCGGAGTCGTACGAGATCAAGCAGCAGATCTTCCGCGAGCTGGACGGGATCGTGCGCCCCGAGACGATCCTGGCCACCGGCACCAACGCCCTCTCGGTCACGCGCCTGGCCGCGGACTCGGCCCGCCCCGAGCGCGTGCTCGGCCTGCACTTCTTCAACCCCGCGCCGGCGATGCGGCTGGTCGAGGTCGTCTCCTCGGTGCTGACCGCGCCCCAGGCCGTCGCCGCGGTCACCGACCTCGCGATCGAGCTGGGCAAGGAGCCCGTCGCGGTCGGCGACCGGCCCGGTTTCGTCGCCGACGGCCTGCTGTTCGGCTACCTCAACCAGGCGGCGGCGATGTACGAGGCGAAGTACGCCTCCCGCGAGGACATCGACGCCGCGATGCGGCTGGGCTGCGGGTTGCCGATGGGCCCGCTGGCGCTGCTCGACCTGATCGGCATCGACACCGCGCGCAGGGTCCTGGAGGCCATGTACGCCGAGTCCCACGACCGTCTGCACGCCCCCGCCCCGATCCTCAAGCAGCTCAGCGAGGCGGGCCTGACGGGCCGTAAGTCGGGCCGCGGCTTCTACACGTACGAGGCTCCCGGCAGCGCCACCGTCGTGCGGGACGCGCTGACACCGCTGGAGGGCGCCGCCCTGACGCCCGGTCGGACGGTGCGCTCCGTCGGTGTCGCGGGCTCCGGCACCATGGCGTCCGGCATCGTGGAGGTGTTCGCCAAGGCCGGGTACGAGGTCGTGCTCGCCGCCCGGAGCGAGGAGAAGGCGCAGGCGGCGAAGGCCCGGATCGGCAAGTCCCTTTCCCGCTCTGTCGACAAGGGACGGATGACCGCCGAGGCCGCCGCGCAGACTCTGGACCGGATCACCGCGGCGGGCTCGTACGACGCGTTCGCCGACGTCGACCTCGCCGTCGAGGCCGTCGCCGAGGACCTGGAGATCAAGCAGCAGCTGTTCGCGACGCTGGACAAGGTCTGCAAGCCGGGCGCGGTGCTGGCCACCACCACCTCGTCGCTGCCCGTGGTCGCCTGCGCCCGAGCCACCTCGCGTCCGCAGGACGTGATCGGCATGCACTTCTTCAACCCGGCGCCGGCGATGAAGCTGGTCGAGGTCGTCCGGACGGTGCTGACCGGCGACGACGTCCACGCGACGGTCCGCGAGGTCTGCGTCAGGATCAAGAAGCACGCGGTCGACTGTGGTGACCGGGCCGGTTTCATCGTCAACGCGCTGCTGTTCCCGTACTTGAACAACGCGATCAAGATGGTGCAGGAGCACTACGCGTCGCTCGACGACATCGACGCGGCGATGAAGCTGGGCGGCGGCTACCCGATGGGCCCGTTCGAGCTGCTGGACGTCGTCGGACTCGATGTGTCCCTCGCGATCGAGAAGGTCCTGCACCGCGAGTTCCGCGACCCCGGTCTCGCTCCGGCACCGCTCCTGGAGCACTTGGTGGCCGCGGGCTGCCTCGGCCGCAAGACGGGCCGGGGCTTCCGCGAATATGCCCGGCGCTGAGCGGCCCGGGGACCGGTTCAGGAGCGGTCAGGAGTGGGGCGGACTGCTGGACCCCGGCAGCCCGCCCCCGGCCTCCCGGCGCGGCTCGGCCCCGCCCGCCGAGGGCGGCGGGAACCCTGTGCATGCGCATCAAGCTGCGCACATGCAGTACGTTCGGGTCATGCCCCAGCCCGCCAAGTCCTCACGTACACCAGCCACGCCCGACGTGCCGGAGAGCGCCGCAGGCAGTCGCGCGGCCGCCCAGCGACTCAAGATGCGCCGAGAACTGGCGGCCGCCGCGATGGAGCTGTTCGCGACCAAGGGGTACGAGGCGACCACCGTCGACGAGATCGCGGCCGCGGCCGGCGTCGCCCGCCGCACGTTCTTCCGCCACTTCCGTTCGAAGGAAGAGGCGATCTTCCCGGACCACGACGACACGCTGATCCGGGCGGAGGCCGTACTCAACGCGGCACCGGCGCACGAGCACCCGCTCGACACCGTGTGCCGCGGCATCAAGGAAGTCATGCGGATGTACGCGGCCCGGCCGGAGATCTCGGTCGCCCGCTACAAGCTCACGCGCGAGGTGCCCACCCTGCGTGAGGCGGAGATCGCCTCGGTGGCCCGCTACGAGCGCCTGTTCACCCGCTACCTCCTCGGCCACTTCGACGAGCACGCGCACGACGACGACGCCAACGACGACCCGCTGCTCGCGGAGGTCGCCGCGTCCGCGGTCGTCACCGCGCACAACCACGTCCTGCGGCGCTGGCTGCGCGCGGGCGGCCAGGGCGACGTGGAGGCACAGCTCGACCACGCCTTCGCGATCGTGCGCAGGACGTTCGGGACGGGCATCGGGGCGGGCCGGGAGAGCGCGCCGCGTACAGCGCCGGCCTCCGTGGGCTCGGAAGGGGAGGTGCTGGTTGCGGTGGCCAGGACCGACGCGCCGCTCGACGAGGTGATGCGGACCATCGAGCAGGCGCTCAAGGAGCGCTGAGGCACCTCTTCCGCTGTGCTGACGGCCACCCCCCAGGGTGGCCGTTTTGGCATGTCAAAGCCCCTTTTCAACCTTCCCTCCAGGGCGATTCGATCGATCATCGCTCATTTGTTACGTAAAGATTTCATCTGAGAGCAAGTTCTGGCACCCAGTGCCTTGCCAGGTGACACGCCGTGCCATACGTTGAAAGTGTCCGGGCGGCCGGCGTGCAGAGACCTTTCGTACGCCGGCTGTCCCCGCAAGCCCCTCCCGGGGCCTGCGCGCCCGGCGCCTGCGTCACAGGCAACCTCCCGCGCCACAAAGCGCTGCCGAACAGCACCACCCGCCGAACCGACGGCAACCAACCCAAACCCTCAGCAGCACCGACGTAACCCTCAGCACCCCTCCCTCAGGGTGCGCATCGCCGGAGGCAACACCGTGACCGTGAAGGACATCCTGGCCGCGATCCAGTCGACCGACTCCACGTCGGAGGACTTCGCCGCCCTGCCGCTGCCCGAGTCGTACCGCGCGATCACCGTGCACAAGGACGAGACGGAGATGTTCGCGGGCATGACGACCCGCGAGAAGGACCCGCGCAAGTCGATCCACCTGGACGAGGTTCCGCTGCCGGAGCTCGGTCCGGGCGAGGCCCTGGTGGCCGTCATGGCCTCGTCGGTCAACTACAACTCGGTGTGGACGTCGATCTTCGAGCCGCTGTCGACGTTCGGCTTCCTGGAGCGCTACGGCCGCACCAGCGAGCTGGCCAAGCGCCACGACCTGCCGTACCACATCATCGGCTCCGACCTCGCGGGCGTCGTCCTGCGCACCGGCCCGGGCGTCAACGCCTGGCAGCCCGGTGACGAGGTCGTCGCGCACTGCCTGTCCGTCGAGCTGGAGTCCAGCGACGGCCACAACGACACCATGCTCGACCCCGAGCAGCGCATCTGGGGCTTCGAGACCAACTTCGGCGGCCTCGCCGAGATCGCGCTGGTCAAGTCCAACCAGCTGATGCCCAAGCCCGACCACCTCAGCTGGGAGGAGGCCGCCGCCCCCGGCCTGGTCAACTCCACCGCCTACCGCCAGCTGGTCTCCCGCAACGGCGCCGGCATGAAGCAGGGCGACAACGTCCTGATCTGGGGCGCGAGCGGCGGACTCGGGTCGTACGCCACGCAGTTCGCGCTGGCCGGCGGCGCCAACCCGATCTGCGTCGTCTCCTCGCCGCAGAAGGCGGACATCTGCCGCTCCATGGGCGCCGAGGCGATCATCGACCGCAACGCCGAGGGCTACAGGTTCTGGAAGGACGAGAACACCCAGGACCCCAAGGAGTGGAAGCGCTTCGGCAAGCGCATCCGCGAGCTCACCGGCGGCGAGGACATCGACATCGTCTTCGAGCACCCCGGCCGTGAGACCTTCGGCGCGAGCGTCTTCGTCACCCGCAAGGGCGGCACCATCACCACCTGCGCCTCGACCTCGGGCTACATGCACGAGTACGACAACCGCTACCTGTGGATGTCGCTGAAGCGGATCATCGGCTCGCACTTCGCCAACTACCGCGAGGCCTGGGAGGCCAACCGGCTCATCGCGAAGGGCAAGATCCACCCGACCCTGTCGAAGGTGTACTCCCTTCAGGACACCGGCCAGGCCGCGTACGACGTGCACCGCAACCTCCACCAGGGCAAGGTCGGCGTGCTGTGCCTGGCCCCCGAGGAGGGCCTGGGCGTGCGCGACGAGGAGATGCGCGCCAAGCACATCGACGCCATCAACCGCTTCCGCAACATCTGAGACACCCGGGGTCATAGATGACTGAGCGTCAGCCCGCCGAAGGCAAGCGGGAGAAGGACCGGCCGTGGCTCATGCGGACCTATGCCGGTCACTCCACGGCCGAGGCGTCCAACGAGCTGTACCGGCGCAACCTCGCCAAGGGCCAGACCGGCCTGTCGGTCGCGTTCGACCTGCCGACGCAGACCGGCTACGACTCCGACCACATCCTCGCCCGCGGCGAGGTCGGCCGGGTCGGCGTGCCGGTCGCGCACCTCGGTGACATGCGCCGGCTGTTCCAGGACATCCCCCTGGAGCAGATGAACACCTCGATGACGATCAACGCCACCGCCATGTGGCTGCTGGCGCTCTACCAGGTCGTCGCGGAGGAGCAGGGCGCGGACATCACCAAGCTCCAGGGCACGACCCAGAACGACATCGTCAAGGAGTACCTGTCGCGGGGGACCCATGTCTTCCCACCGGGGCCCTCACTCCGGCTGACGACGGACATAATCGCGTACACGGTCTCCCACATCCCGAAGTGGAACCCGATCAACATCTGCAGCTACCACCTGCAGGAGGCGGGCGCCACGCCGGTCCAGGAGATCGCGTACGCGATGTCCACCGCGATCGCGGTTCTCGATGCCGTACGCGACTCAGGGCAGGTCCCCGAGGAGAAGTTCGGGGACGTCGTGGCCCGTATCTCCTTCTTCGTGAACGCGGGCGTCCGCTTCATCGAGGAGATGTGCAAGATGCGGGCGTTCGGGCGGATCTGGGACCAGATCACGCGCGAGCGGTACGGCATCGAGAACCCCAAGCAGCGTCGCTTCCGGTACGGCGTCCAGGTCAACTCCCTCGGGCTGACCGAGGCGCAGCCGGAGAACAACGTCCAGCGGATCGTCCTGGAGATGCTGGCCGTGACCCTCTCCAAGGACGCACGCGCGCGTGCCGTGCAGCTGCCGGCCTGGAACGAGGCGCTGGGTCTGCCCCGCCCCTGGGATCAGCAGTGGTCGCTGCGCATCCAGCAGGTCCTCGCGCACGAGAGCGACCTGCTGGAGTACGAGGACATCTTCGAGGGCTCGCACGTCATCGAGGCGAAGGTCGCCAAGCTCGTCGAGGAGTCCCTGGCCGAGATCGAGCGGATCCAGGAGATGGGCGGCGCGATGGCCGCCGTCGAGTCCGGCTACCTCAAGTCGCAGCTCGTCTCCTCGCACGCCGAGCGCCGTGCCCGTATTGAGTCCGGTCAAGAGAAGATCGTGGGCGTCAACATCTTCGAGACGACCGAGCCCAATCCATTGACGGCCGACCTCGACACGGCGATCCAGACAGTCGATCCAGCTGTCGAGGCCCGCGTCATCGCCGCCCTCCAGCACTGGCGCGACACCCGCTACCAGCCGCCCTTCAACCACCCGCGCCCCTGCAAGGCGCTGGAGCGGCTGAAGGAGGCAGCGAAGGGCACCGCCAACCTCATGGAGGCCACCCTGGAGTGCGCCCGCGCCGGCGTCACGACCGGCGAGTGGGCCGGGGCCCTGCGCGAGGTGTTCGGCGAGTTCCGGGCGCCGACCGGTGTCTCGTCGGCGCCGGTGGCGGTCGCCGCCGAGGCGGGTTCGGCCCTGTCCGAGGTCCGCCGCAAGGTCGACCTGACGGCCGAGGACCTCGGCGTCGGCAAGCTGCGCTTCCTGGTCGGCAAGCCGGGCCTGGACGGGCACTCCAACGGCGCCGAGCAGATAGCCGTCCGCGCGCGTGACGCCGGGTTCGAGGTGGTCTACCAGGGCATCCGTCTGACGCCGGAGCAGATCGTGGACGCGGCCCTGGCGGAGGACGTGCACGCGGTCGGCCTGTCCATCCTCTCCGGATCGCACGCGCAGCTGGTGCCGGACGTGCTGGAGCGGCTCCGTGTGGCCGGTGCCACAGATATACCCGTGATCGCCGGTGGCATCATCCCGAATGGTGACGCCGAGCAGCTCAGGGCCGCCGGAGTGGCCGCCGTCTTCACCCCGAAGGACTTCGACATCACCGGGATCATCGGCCGCATCGTCGACGAGATCCGCAAAGCGAACAAGCTCGACCCCCTGGAGGTCCCCGCATGACCACGGTCAACCGCCTTCGCCCCCGGCGTTCCTGCCTGGCGGTACCGGGCTCGAACCCCCGCTTCCTGGAGAAGGCACAGGGCCTCCCGGCGGACCAGGTCTTCCTCGACCTGGAGGACGCGTGCGCCCCGCTCGCCAAGCCCGAGGCGCGGCACACCATCGTCAAGTTCCTCAACGAGGGCGACTGGACGGGCAAGACGAGGGTCGTGCGCGTCAACGACTGGACGACCGAGTGGACGTACCGCGATGTCGTCACGGTCGTGGAGGGCGCCGGCCAGAACCTCGACTGCATCATGCTGCCGAAGGTCCAGGACGCCCAGCAGATCGTCGCCCTCGACCTGCTGCTGACGCAGATCGAGAAGACCATGGGCTTCGAGGTCGGCCGCATCGGCATCGAGGCGCAGATCGAGAACGCCCAGGGCCTGAACAACGTCAACGAGATCGCGCAGGCGTCCCCGCGCGTCGAGACGATCATCTTCGGCCCGGCCGACTTCATGGCGTCGATCAACATGAAGTCGCTGGTCGTGGGCGAGCAGCCGCCCGGCTACCCGGCGGACGCCTACCACTACATCCTGATGAAGATCCTGATGGCCGCCCGCGCCAACAACCTCCAGGCGATCGACGGCCCCTACCTGCAGATCCGCAACATCGACGGCTACCGCGCGGTCGCCCAGCGCGCCGCCGCCCTCGGCTTCGACGGCAAGTGGGTGCTGCACCCGGGTCAGGTCGAGGCGTCCAACGAGATCTTCTCGCCCTCGCAGGAGGACTACGACCACGCCGAGCTGATCCTGGACGCGTACGACTACTACACGTCCGAGGCGGGCGGCAAGAAGGGCTCCGCGATGCTCGGCGACGAGATGATCGACGAGGCCAGCCGCAAGATGGCGCTGGTCATCTCCGGCAAGGGACGCGCGGCGGGCATGCGGCGCACCAGCAAGTTCGAGATCCCGGAGGCGTGAGCGCGATGCAGTTCGGACGCACCTACGAGGAGTTCGACGTCGGGGCGACGTACAAGCACTGGCCGGGCAAGACGGTCACCGAGTACGACGACCACCTGTTCTGTCTCCTCACCATGAACCACCACCCGCTCCACATGGACACGAACTATGCGGAGCAGACGACGGACTTCGGCAAGAACGTCGTCGTGGGCAACTACATCTACTCCCTCCTGCTCGGCATGTCCGTCCCGGACATCTCCGGCAAGGCGATCGCCAACCTGGAGATCGAGTCGCTCAAGCACGTGGCGCCGACCTTCCACGGCGACACGATCTACGGCGAGACGACGGTGCTCGACAAGTGGCCGTCGAAGTCGAAGAACGACCGCGGCATCGTCTACGTCGAGACCAAGGGCTACAAGCAGGACGGCACGCTGGTGTGCGTCTTCCGCCGCAAGGTGATGGTGCCCACCGAGACGTACATCAAGGAGCGCGGCGGCGAGCAGCCGGGCCGCCCGGAGCTGACCGCACCTGCGGAGAAGAAGACGGAGAAGTGATGGCGCGCCTCGCCCAGACCGCCGGTCTGACGGACATCCAGCAGGAGATCCTCTCCACCGTCCGGGACTTCGTCGACAAGGAGATCATCCCGGTCGCGACCGAGCTGGAGCACCGCGACGAGTACCCGCAGCAGATCGTCGACGGCCTCAAGGAACTGGGCCTGTTCGGCCTGATGATCCCCGAGGAGTACGGCGGCCTGGGCGAGTCCCTCCTGACGTACGCCCTGTGCGTCGAGGAGATCGCGCGGGGCTGGATGTCGGTGTCCGGCATCATCAACACGCACTTCATCGTGGCGTACATGCTCAAGCAGCACGGCACGCAGGAGCAGAAGGACCACTTCCTGCCGAAGATGGCGGCCGGCGACATCCGCGGCGCCTTCTCGATGTCGGAGCCGGGCCTGGGCTCGGATGTGTCGGCCATCACCTCCAAGGCGGTCAAGGACGGCGACGAGTACGTCCTGAACGGTCAGAAGATGTGGCTGACGAACGGCGGGACGTCAACTCTGGTTGCCGTACTCGTCCGAAGTGACGAAGGACACCCCGAGGGCACCGCGCCCCACAAGTCGATGACGACCTTCCTGATCGAGAAGGAGCCCGGCTTCGGCGAGGTCCGCCCCGGCCTCACCATCCCCGGCAAGATCGACAAGATGGGCTACAAGGGCGTCGACACGACCGAGCTCATCATGGACGGCCTGCGAATTCCGGCCAATCGAGTGCTCGGCGGCGTCACCGGCCGGGGCTTCTACCAGATGATGGACGGCGTCGAGGTCGGGCGTGTCAATGTGGCGGCGCGTGGCTGTGGGGTCGCTCAGCGTGCGTTCGAACTCGGTGTCCGGTACGCCCAGCAGCGCCACACCTTCGGCAAGCCGATCGCCCAACACCAGGCGATCCAGTTCAAGCTGGCCGAGATGGCTACCAAGGTCGAGGCCGCCCATGCCATGATGGTGAACGCGGCACGCAAAAAGGACTCCGGGGAGCGAAACGACCTTGAGGCCGGTATGGCGAAGTACCTCGCCTCCGAGTACTGCAAGGAGGTCGTGGAGGACGCCTTCCGGATCCACGGCGGCTACGGCTTCTCCAAGGAGTACGAGATCGAGCGCCTCTACCGAGAGGCCCCGATGCTGCTGATCGGTGAAGGTACTGCCGAGATCCAAAAAATGATCATCGGTCGCAGGCTGCTCGAAGAGTATCGATTCCAGGGCTGATTGTCCGGATACGGGGTGTTTTCTTGGAGAAGAAGATCACACCCCGTCAACACTCTTCGGCCGCCGACTCGGCTTCCTGGCTTGCCCAGTTGTGGTCCGCGACCGGTACGATCCCGGGAAAGCCGCCGTCCCCTGATACCGCGCGGCATCATCCGCTACGAAGGTCATCCATGCCCCACAGCCAAACCTCTGCACCACGCGACAGCCAGGTCGGCGGCGTACGCCTCGCGCGCGGAGCATCGCCGTGGCTTCTCCCGACCGTCGCCACCGCAGCCGTCAGCCTGCTGCGCGCACGCCGCTCCGGCGTCGCCAAGGCCGTCGCCGTGCCCGCCACCGCTCTCGCGGCGGGCATGCTGTGGTTCTTCCGCGACCCCGAGCGTGAGATCGCCCAGGGCCGGGTCATCTCGCCCGCCGACGGTGTGGTGCAGAGCATCATGCCGTGGAAGGACGGCCGCACTCGCGTCGCGATCTTCATGAGCCCGCTGAACGTCCACGTCAACCGTGCGCCGCTCTCCGGCACGGTCACGTCCGTGGAGCACATCCCCGGCGGGTTCGTTCCGGCGTTCAACAAGGAGAGCGAGAACAACGAGCGCGTCGTCTGGCACTTCGACACCGAACTCGGCGACATCGAGATGATCCAGATCGCCGGCGCGGTGGCCCGTCGGATCGTCCCCTACATCCCGCAGGGCACGAAGGTCGAGCAGGGCGACCGGATCGGCCTGATCCGCTTCGGCTCGCGTGTCGACATCTACCTGCCCGAGGGCGTGGAGGTCGCGGTCGAGGTGGGGCAGAAGACCGTGGCTGGGGTGACTCGCATTGACCGTGATTGATCCTGAGACCCAGCCCGGCTGGGTGCCCGAGGCCGACGAGGTCGACGAAGAGGAGGAGATGCCTCTTTCTCTCCGCCTGTCGATAGCGGACACCCTCACTCTCGGCAACGCCACGTGCGGCTTCATGGCGGTGTACTTCACCACCACCGGCATCCTGATCCCGCACCTCTCGGGTGACGATCTGGGCATGGCCCGCAACAGCGCGGCCACGGCCGTGATACTGATGCTGTGCGCGGCTGTCTTCGACCTGTTCGACGGCCTTGTCGCCCGCAAGCTGCGGTCGTCGCCGATGGGTGCGGAGCTGGACAATCTCTCCGACCTGATCAGCTTCGGCCTGGCGCCCGCGTACTTCGTCCTCGTGTACGGCATGGTCGCGCGGGACGCGCATGAGCGGGTCGCGGCGGTGGGCGCGATCGTTGTGCTGTTGGCGGTGGTGCTGCGGCTTGCCCGCTTCTCGTGCGTCACCGTGAAGGACGGCACGTTCCAGGGCATGCCCTCGCCATTCGGTGCGCTCACGGTCGTCTCGATCGTGCTGCTCGAACTGCCGTTCGAGGCGACACTGCTGGCGGTCGTCGGTACCGCGTGGCTGATGGTGAGCCGGGTCGAGTACCCGAAGCCGCGAGGCATCCTCGCTGTGGCGGTGCTCGGCTGGATCGTGTCCGCCATGGGCCTGCTGGCGGCGTGGGCGTTCGACGCGCCGGGCGGCCAGGTGCTGCTGCAGATGGGCTGCGCGCTGCAGATCGTGATGGCGGCGACGATCCCGCTGTTCGCCACGGCCCGCCGGGTGAACACCTTCCGTGACAACCGACGCGAGAGCCGCGAGGCGCGGGCGGCGCAGGTCCCGTAGTCCGGCTCGTACGTCGCCCGAGGGCCCGGACCGAATCACGATTCGGTCCGGGCCCTCGGGCTTCCCGCGGCAGCACCCTCGACGCCCTACCGCCCGCGGACAATCCCAGGACATGCGGGACGGCCGCGCCCGTCGGCGGTCAGGTCAGGAAGTCCCGCGCGATCGACTCCGCCACGCGTTCCAGGAGAGGGCCCGCCTGGGCCATGGACTTCGCCGGGTCCGGTTCGAGCGCCGACAAGGCGTACGCGCGGCGGATGCCCGCGTGGCCCAGGGCCTCCGGGAGGAGGGCCAAACGGCCGCAGACCGCGACGACCTCGATGCCGCGGGCGCGGGCCGCCGCCGCGACGCCCGCCGGGGCCTTGCCGTGCAGGGTCTGCTCGTCGAGGGAGCCCTCGCCGGTGATGACGAGGTCGGCACGCTCCAGGGCGGAGGCGAAACCCAGGACGTCGAGCATGACCTCGATGCCGGGCCGGAAACGGGCACCCAGCAGCAGGGCGCCGTAGCCGATGCCGCCCGCGGCGCCTGCTCCGGGCGCGGCGGCGTGCTCGGCGGCCTCGGGGCCGACGGTCTCCTCAAGGATCTTCGCGTAGTGCGCGAGGGCCGCGTCCAGCGTCGCCACGTCGTCCGGCGAGGCGCCCTTCTGCGGGCCGTACACCGCCGGTGCGCCCTTCGGACCGGTCAGCGGGTTGTCGACGTCGCTGGCGAGCACCAGTTCGACGGAGGTCAGCCTCGGGTCCAGGCCCGACAGGTCGGCGGTGGCGAGGTCACCCAGTCCTCCGCCGCCCGGGGTCACCGGCTCCCCGGCCGCGTCCAGGAAACGCGCGCCCAGCGCGGTCAGCATGCCCGCGCCGCCGTCCGTGGTGGCGCTGCCGCCGACGCCGAACACGATCGTGCGGGCACCGGCGTCCAGGGCGGCGCGCAGCAGCTCGCCGGAGCCGTACGTGGACGCCGTGAGGGGAGCGAAGACGCCGGCGGGCAGCCGCTGCAGGCCGCTCGCCTCGGCCATCTCCACGACCGCGGTGTCGCCGCGCAGCGCGAACGCCGCCGTCACCTCGTCTCCGAGGGGGCCGGCGACCCGCGCCTCCCGCCGCTCGAAGCCGGCCGCGGCCGCCGCGTCCACGGTCCCGTCGCCGCCGTCGGCCACCGGCATGGCCTCGATCTCGATGCCCGGCAGGACGCGGCGCAGACCGGCCGTCACCCGCTCGGCGACCTGCACGGCCGTGAGTGAGCCCTTGAACTTGTCCGCGGCGATGAGCACGCGCTGTGTCACCTGTTTTCCCCTTGCTCTCCGGGCCTCGCGCACGTCAAGGCCAGTCGCGCCGCTGCGACCTTAACCGGAGGACGCCCGTGGCGTCATGCCCTGCCCGGAGCCTGAGAACGCCCCGCGCCCCCCGAACGCGTACCGTCGGACCCCGCGCGGGCGCCCCCGGAATTGGGTAGACCGGTCCTATGACCCCTGTGGGCACTGAGCCAGAGCTCGCCGACCGCATCCTCGGGGGCTGGCTGGGCCGGATCGCCGGCAACATGCTCGGCAAACCGGTCGAGCAGGGCGACCTGTGGACGCGGGAGAGGATCGACCGCTATCTGCGGCAGGCCGCCGCCCTGCCCCTCACCGACTACCTGCCCGAGCCGATCAGCGAGAGCGACGGCTTCGAGCTGCGCCCCGAGTGGCGCCAGTGCGTGCGCGGCCGTATCCACGGCAGCTGCCGTGACGACGACGTCGACTACGCCATCCTCGGCCTCGACCTGCTGGAGACCCACGGCTTCGCCTTCAGCACCGAGCAGGTCGGCGACCTGTGGCTGCTGCGGCTGCCGTATCTGCAGACCTTCACTGCCGAGCGGGCCGCGTACCGCAACCTCGCGAACGGTCTGAAGCCGCCGCTCACGGCCACGTACGACAATCCGTACCAGGAGTGGATCGGCGCCCTCATCCGCGCCGACATCTACGGCTGGACCTGCCCGGGCGTCCCGCACCGCGCCGCCTCGCTCGCCCGCCGGGACGCGGTGCTGTCGCACACCGGCAACGGCGTGTACGGCGCGATGTGGGCGGCGGCGCTGATCGCGGCGGCGTTCACGGCGTCCACCGTCCGGCAGGCGGTCGACCAGGCGCTCACCGTCATTCCGGCGAGCAGTCGCCTCGCCCGTACCGTACGCCGGGTCGTCTCGCTCCACGACACCCGGATGACCTGGGAGGACACGCTCGCCACGGTCGCCGACGAGACCGCCGGGCTCGGCTGGATCCACACCGTCCCGAACGCCGCCGTGCTCACCGCGGGGCTGCTGTACGGCGACGGGGACTTCACGCGGACGATCACACTGACGGTGCGCGGCGGCCTGGACACCGACTCCAACGGGGCGACGGCCGGTTCGGTGGCCGGTGTGCTGACGGGGGCGGAGGCGATCCCGGACCAGTGGACCGCGCCGCTGGAGGACACGGTCCGCAGCGCGGTGTTCGGGTTCGACGGGGTGCGGATCAGCGAGCTGGCGGAGCGGACGGTGCGACTGGCGGAGGCCGGGGTGTAGGTGCGGGCGGGGTGCGCCGGGGGCGCGTCGCTGCGCGGGGCGTGTGCTTCCGCAGGCGGGGCCGGTGGCCGGTGTGTGGCCGCGGCGGCTGGTTACCCTACATCGATGACCATCACGCCAGACTTCGCCACGTACATCGCGGGTCTCCCCCGTGTCCTCGCGGGTGCGGCCGCCCTCTTCCGGGACGCCGAGGGCCGGGTGCTGCTCGTGGAGCCCAACTACCGTGAGGGCTGGGCGCTTCCGGGCGGCACGATCGAGTCGGACGACGGCGAGACGCCCCGCCAGGGCGCGCGTCGCGAGACGGCCGAGGAGATCGGCCTGGACCGGGAGCCGGGCCGGCTGCTCGCGGTGGACTGGGTGCGCGGGACGGGTCGGCCGCCGCTGGTGGCGTACCTGTACGACGGTGGGGTCCTCGGCGAGGACGACTTGAAGGCGATCCGGTTGCAGGAGGAGGAGCTGCTGTCCTGGCGGCTGGTCCCGCGCGAGGAGCTCACCGCTCATCTGCCGGGCGCCCTGGGCCGTCGCGTCCTGGCCGCGCTGGACGTCCTCGCGGACGGCGGGGGCACGGTGGAGTTGGAGAACGGGCACCCGGTGAACTCCGGAGCCGTGTGAGTGCGTGCTGAGTGCCCGGTGTCTCCGGTGTCTCCGGTGTCTCCGGAGCGGTACGAGTCCGTCCCGTGTCTCCGGCGCCGTCCCGTCGCGGAGTCACCGGTCTCGACCACGGCCGATATCCGTTCGCCCCGGCCACCGGGCCCGCCCTACCCTCGGTGACATGACCAAGCCGCCCCTCGTCACCCTCCTCAGTGGCGCCGGTATCTCCACCGACTCCGGTATCCCGGACTACCGCGGGCCCAACGGACTGTGGCGGCGCGATCCGGAGGCCGAGAAGCTCGTGACGTACGAGTACTACATGGGTGATCCGGAGATCCGGCGGCGCTCCTGGCGGATGCGGCGGGCGAACCGCACGCTCAAGGCCGAGCCCAACGCGGCGCACCGGGCGGTGGCCGAGCTGGAGCGGTCCGGGGTGCCGGTGCGGGTGATCACGCAGAACGTGGACGGGCTGCACCAGCTCGCCGGGATGCCCGCGCGCAAGGTGCTGGAACTGCACGGGAGCGCACGCAGCGTGGTCTGTACCAAGTGCCATGCGCGCGGGGCGATGGAAGACGCCCTCGCGCGGGTCGAGGCCGGTGAGGCGGATCCTCCGTGCCTGGAGTGCGGCGGGATCCTGAAGTCGGCGACGGTGATGTTCGGCGAGCGGCTCGATCCGGTGGTCCTCGGTGAGGCGGTCGCGATCACCAAGGCGTGCCAGGTGTTCATCGCCGTGGGCTCCAGCCTTCAGGTGCAGCCCGCCGCGGGGCTCGCGGGCGTCGCCGCCGACCACGGCGCCCGGCTGGTCATCGTCAACGCCGAGCCGACGCCGTACGACGACCGCGCCGACGAGGTGATCCGGGAGCCGATCGGCACCGCCCTGCCGAAGCTGCTGCGCGGGCTGGGCGAGTGGAACAGCCGCTGCGCGGGCGAGGCGCGCGGCCACTGACGCGGTCGGCGGCGGTGCTCGATCCTGCTTGTCCGAGTGCGCGATCACCAGTACTCCGTCCAGGTCCACGGTCACCTGCCCGTCGGCGCCCGGAGCCCGGTCTGCGGCAGCAGGACCGAACCGGCCTGCGAGACCACGGCCCTGGAAAGTGCCTCCGCCAGGGGCGGGAACGCGTGTCGGGAACCCCAGCTTCCTGGGGCGCGTTCCTCTCTCTCGAGAGGGGGGATCCCATGACTGAGGATCTGACGATCGGCGAGCAGATCGTGCTGCTCGCACTGGACGAAGAGACCGGCACCCTGCGCGAGGCGCACTTGCGGGTGTCCCTGGCGGTTTCGGCGGCCGCCTTGCTGGAGCTGAGCTTCTCCGGGTACCTGACGGAGCGTGACGGCGCACTCGTCGTCGCTGGAGGGTCGACGCCTGTGGATCCGGCGGCCGCGGCCATGGCCGAGCACATGCGGAGCCATCCCGAGGAGACGCCCCGGGAGTGGCTGCTGGCCGTACGCGAGCAGGCACTCGACACGGCGTACCAGGGGCTGTTGGAGAAGAGACTGGTACGGGAGCAGGGACGACGGGTCCTCGGCGCCTTCGGATCGGTGAAGCACCCGGTCACGGGCCTGTCGGAACTCGCGGCGCTGCGAGCGCGGCTGGCAGCCGTCCTCGCACAGGACCAGGACCCCGATGAGCGCACGGCGGCGCTGATCACCGTACTGCACCACGCGGGCCTCCAGACCGTCATGCCGCAGAGCCCCGGGGCGGAGGCACGCGAGTACCGTCTGGCCGCGATCGCCGAGGGACAAGGCCAGGCCGCGGCACTCGGAGACACCATCCGCACCACGGTTGCCGCCATCACCGCGGTCATCGCCTCGACAGCCGCCCTGTAGGCAAGGCGCCGGGCAGGGCGACGTATTCGCTCCTTCGCTTTGACGAGCAGAAGCAATCCCCCGAGCAGGACGACCCCCACCGTCCTGAAGACCAGGGTCGACACCGGCGTTGGGGTCGCCTCCGAGCCCTCTCAGGCGTAGCCGTAGGCGTCACGGATCTCAGGGCCTGCTCTTGCCGGCGCTGATGCCGAGGTCTACGGCTTCCGCGAACAGCGCCGTTCCGCTCTCGAAGTCCAGCAGCCGTCGCTTGCGGGCCAGGCCGCCGCCGTATCCGGTGAGGCCGCCGTTCGCGCCGACGACGCGGTGGCAGGGCACGATGATGCCGATCGGGTTCTTGCCGTTGGCGAGGCCGACCGCGCGGGAGGCGCCCGAGTTGCCGAGGGCGTCGGCGAGTTCGCCGTAGGAGCGGGTCTCGCCGTACGGGATCTTCCGCAGTTCCGCCCAGACGCTGCGCTGGAACGGCGTGCCGCGCAGGCTGAGTTCGAGGGTGAACTCCTTCAACTCGCCCGAGAAGTAGGCCTTCAGTTGCTCCTCGACGGCCGCGAAGGGGGCCTCGTCCCGCGTGCCGAAGGTCTCCTGCGGCGGGCGGTGGCGTTGGTCGGTCATGTAGAGGCCGCACAGGGCGCCGTCCTCGGCGACGAGCGTGAGGGGGCCGTAGGGGCTGTCGATGACGGTGTGCTGCTTCATCTGCGGTTCCTTACGTCCTTATACGGGGAGGAAGTTGATCGGGTGGCTGTCCGTCGCCCACAGGTACTGGACGGCGTACGCCCGCCAGGGGCGCCAGGCGGCCGCGCGGGCCGTGAGGGCCGCCGGGGTCGAGGGCAGGCCCAGCTCCTGGGCGGCGCGGCGGATGCCGAGGTCGGTGGGGAGGAAGGCGTCGGGGTCGCCGAGGGCGCGCATCGCGATGACGTCGACCGTCCAGGGGCCGAGTCCGGGCAGCTCCAGCAGTCGGGCCCGGGTCGCGGGCCAGTCGCTGTCGGGCCCCAGCCGCACGTCGCCGTCGGCGAGTCGGCGTACCAGTGTGGTGAAGGTCGTGCGGCGGGTGCGGGGCATCGCCAGTGACTCCGGGTCCACCGAGGCCAGCGTCTCGGGGGCCGGGAAGAGGTGGGTGAGGCCGCCCTCGGGGTCGTCGACGCGCTCGCCGTGGGCGGTGACCAGGCGGGCGGCGTGGGTGCGGGCGGCGGCCGTGGAGACCTGCTGGCCGAGCACGGCCCGTACGGCGAACTCCGCCTCGTCGACCGTGCGCGGGACACGGCGGCCGGGCGCCTTGTCGACCAGCGGGGCGAGCAGCAGATCCGTGCGCAACTGGTCGTCGATCGCGACCGGATCGGCGTCCAGGTCGAGCATCCGGCGGCACCGGCTGATCGCGACGGTCAGATCGCGCAGGTCGCTGAGGGTGAGGCGGCAGGCGATGTGGTCGGGCCGGGGCGACAAGGACACGATGCCGTGGCCGTACGGCAGCCGGAGCGTGCGGCGGTAGGCGCCGTCCCGCCACTCCTCGACGCCGGGGACGGCGGTCGCCGCGAGGTGGCCGAAGAGGTTGTCGGGGTTGAGCGGGGCGCGGAACGGCAGGCGCAGGGTCAGGGTGCCGGCGGTGTCGGCCGAGGTCCCCGGGTTGCTGCGCGGTGCGCGGGCGCGCAGGTCGGTCGGGGCGAGGGCGAAGACCTCGCGCACGGTGTCGTTGAAGGTGCGGATGGAGGCGAAACCGGCCGCGAAGGCGATGTCCGCCATGGGCAGGGGCGTCGTCTCGATGAGGAGTCGGGCCGCCTGGGCGCGCTGGGCGCGGGCCAGGGCGAGCGGACCGGCGCCGAGTTCGGCGAGGAGCTGGCGTTCGATCTGCCGGGTGCTGTAGCCGAGCCGGGTGGCGAGGCCCGGCACGCCCTCGCGGTCCACGACGCCGTCGGCGATCAGTCGCATCGCGCGGGCCACGAGGTCGGCGCGCTGGTTCCACTGCGGTGAGCCGGGGCTGGTGTCCGGGCGGCAGCGTTTGCAGGCCCGGAACCCGGCCTGCTGGCAGGCCGCCGCACTCGGGAAGAACCGCATGTTCTCCGCCTTGGGCGGGACCACGGGGCAACTGGGCCGGCAGTAGATCCCGGTCGTCACGACCGCGGTGAAGAACCAGCCGTCGAAGCGGGCATCCTTGGACTGGACGGCGCGCACGCAGCGCTCGGTGTCGGTGTGCATCCCCTTCTGCATGCACCCAGCATCGACCACCGGCCGGACGAGGACTGGCGAGAATCCGACATCAACCTCGGTTGTGCTGGGAGCCGCCGGATCGTCGGGGAAGCCGGACCCGGGATTCCCCTCCCACACATGAAGGATCATTCATGTGTTTGTGTACGATGAGTAAGATACCCCTCATGGGTCATGGAGCCGTCACCGCCGCGCAGGACGCCACCGAACGCGTACGCCTGGACGCGGCCAACGTCGCCAAGGTGGCCACCACCCTCCAGGCCCTGTCCACGCCGTCCCGCCTGCTGATCCTGGCGCGTCTGCGCGAGGGGCCGCTGCCGGCCACGGAGTTGGCGGCGGAGGTGGGCATGGAGCAGTCCGCCTGCTCGCACCAGCTACGCCTGCTGCGCAACCTCGGCCTGGTGGTGGGCGAGCGACGCGGCCGCTCGGTCGTGTACGCGCTGCACGACCACCATGTCGCCGAGCTGCTCGACCAGGCCGTGTACCACGTGGAGCATCTGCGCCTGGGCATCAGCGACGCGACCGAATGAGCCGCGGCGCCCGCCCGGCGACGCTATGAGCCGCTCGGAGCCGTCGGGCCCATGCCCCGCGCCTGCTGGATGGTTCCGCCCAGCCGGGGGCGGAGCTGCTCCAGCAGCCCCGGCTCGGCGCTGACCACCCAGCGGGTGCCGACGAGGTACCTGCCCCCGTAGACGGCGGCAGCGTCCAGCCAGGTCCGCTTGTACTTCTCGGCGGGGAACGTCGTGATGAGGTAGTCGCCCTTCTTGGTGCGGCAGACGCCCTCACGCAGTTCGTCGGCCTCGGTGCGGATCTCCACCTCGCAGCCCGTCAGGGCGGCGATCACCTCGACCTTCGCCGGAGCCACGACGCCGGCCGCGGTGGCGGCGACGTTCGTCGGGCCGGTCTTCGCGGCGCCCTCTTCGTCCTTGCCTTCTTCGCCCTTGCCTTCGCCGCACGCCGTGACCAGCAGCAGGAACAGGAGAACCAGACTGCCGGCCGAGGCGATGCGGCCGGTGTTTTCACGCTGTGACTGCACGCAGAGTGGTACGGATCGCCGCCGGGAGCCGTTCACCTCGTGTGTCGGGTGGAGGGTTCGATCGGCAACCAGCGGTCGACGTAACCCCGCAGCCCGTCCAGGCCGGCACCGCGCGCGACGTAGCCGAGGTGGCCGTCCGGGCGTACGAGTCCGTGGGCGACGCCCGGCCAGGGGCCGCGGTCGTCGAGGCGGTGCACGGTGATCAGGTCGGCCCGGCCCGCCAGCACCGGGTCCACAGCCCGGTCCGGCCAGAGGTGCGGCGGCCCGGTCAGGAGCAGGTGCCAGCCCGGGGCGGCGATCCGCGCCTGGAGCCCTCGCGGCAGGTCGGGCAGCCGGTCCCCGGCCCGCGGTCCGCGCCGGGGCGGTCGTGGGCCCGTCGCGGAGACGGGACTGCGCCGGTAGTGGATGCCGAGTTCGGAGACGGTACGGAAGACCCAGGCGCGCGGCGCTGTGGCGCGCACCGCCGACGGGGCGATGTGCGGGGCGAGTCGGGCGCGGGCCAGCCGGAGGAGGGGATGAGGGCTGGTGCCGATGACGAAGGCGCGGTCGGTGAAGCGCCGGACGCCGCGGCCTACCGGGGCGCGTTCGATGCCGTAGGTCTCCAGCAGTTCCTCCGGCGCGGCGCCCCGGCACACGAGAGCGATCTTCCAGCCCAGGTTGAGGGCGTCCTGGATGCCGGTGTTCATGCCCTGCGCCCCGGCCGGGCTGTGGATGTGGGCCGCGTCGCCGGCCAGGAAGCAGGGTCCGGAACGGTATTGGGCGGCACCGCGGTTGTGGAGCCGGAAGTCGGTCATCCAGACCGGATCCCGCAGGACCAGCCCCCGCGCCCCGTACCGGTCGGCGATCTGTCGCAGCAGCGGCAGGGTCACCTCGCCGTGCGGGGCGTCGGCCGGGCGCATGGCGAGCATCCGCCAGGGGGCGGGCGACCCGAGCGGGAAGAAGAACAGCATGCCGGCCCCGGTCATGTACGAGTGCACGGCGCCCGGCTCCAGCCCGTCGACGTCCAGGTCGGCGAGGAGGTACGTCTGCGGATAGGCGTAGCCCTCGAAGTCGATGCCGGCCAGGGTGCGCACGGTGCTGTGGGCGCCGTCGCAGCCGACGACGTAGCGCGCCGCGAGAGCTTCCTCCGTGCCGTCGCGATGGCGCAGGCGGCAGACGACGTCCGCCTCCTTCCGCTTGAGCCCGATCAGTTCGGTGCCGCGCTCGATCGTCACGCCGCGGGCAGCGAGGTGCGCACCGAGGACACTCTCCGTCTCGGCCTGCGAGAGGAACAGCAGGAAGGGGTAGGGGGTGTCGGTCAGCCCGATGTCGAAAAGCGGCAGGGACACCGTGCGCCGGGTCAGGTGCAGGCGCAGCCGCATCGCGGGATTGCCGCGGGCCACCAGCAGGTCGGTCACGCCGAACCCGGCCAGCGCCTCCAGTGTGCGGGGCTGGATGCCGAGCGCCCGGGACTCGCGCGCCCGGTCGAGGGAGCGGTCGACGAGACGGAACCCGGCCCCGTGAGCGCGCAGTTGAGCGGCGAGCGCGAGTCCCGTCGGCCCCGCGCCGACGACGAGCGCATCCAGCGGTGCCGTCATGTTGTCCACGGTAGGCGGAGGCGGAAAAACGAGGCCAGGGGCCTGACCCGCGCAAGCGGATCAGGCCCCTGGCTGGTTCCCGAGCTGCGGCATCGGACCGCAGCCCGGTCGGCACGGCTCGCCAGACACCGGTGCGCTGCCCTCGGCAAAACAATCCATGGACTGTCTGCCACGGCCCGTACTCCACCGGTAGGTCTCGCCATGGGGCACCGGTCCCGCACGGCCGACGGATTGTGTCGATCAGCCTCCGTCGACCTGCGGACGGCCTGACGACCTGTGCCATGGGCGACAGCGGTTCAGCACTGGCCCGTTCGGGGAACGCGGCTCAGAACGCGCTGTTGTCACAGCCCATCTGCGAGCCGAGGTGGGTGTCCTGGCCGCCCGAGTTGCCCTCACCGTTGAGAGCGTTGCCGAGCACGCCGTTGAGCAGGCCGACCTGGCCCAGGACGTCGACGTTCAGGTCGTGCGACTTGCAGCTCGAGCTCTGCAGGACGCTGTAGTGGCCGCCCTTGCCCTTGCCGCCGCCGTCGAGGCCCTGGGCGGTGGCGGTGCCGGCGCTCAGGAGACCGACGCTGCCGAGGGCGACGACCACGACCGCGGCCTTGTGAAGCTTGTGCATGTCATCTCCGATGGAGTGAGTGGGTGTGCGATCCGTGACAGATCGACTTCGTACAGTTACGGCAGATTAGTGTTAATAGACCGATATGCCCATGCGACGCGCCGAGATCCGCGATCTCGGTCGCCCGCCCGCCGAAGACCTGATGGAGACGGGTCGGCAACGGCCCGGCGCAAGCTCCTGGATCAGGTGCGGAAATCCGCGGACCGTGCGCCCGGCGCCGCACGGCTCAGCCCGTCCGAACCGGCTGAGATCGGATTCGTGCGCGCGGTGTTGACGTCTCCCCCGGACGGCTCTACGTTCCCACGCCATACAACGTACTTCATACGTCATATATGACATGCCGTTGAGCCATCCCGACCCATCCGCCGGCAGCGCTCCACGGCGGTCCGGGCGGGCCGCTGTCACGATGTCAGGAGGCCCCGCATGAACGGCACTCAGGTGCGTCCGCGCCCGGAGGGGGCGTTACCCGACGGCCGACGCTCCGCGAGTGCGAGCGAGGCCGACCGGGCGCGCGGACGGCGACGGCGCAGAGAGGCGCTCGCCGCGTACCTCTTCCTGGCACCGTGGTTCGGCGGGCTGCTGTTCATCACCGCGGGGCCGCTGCTGACCTCGCTGTACCTGTCGTTCACCGACTACAGCCTCATCGGGGGCTCGCAGTGGATCGGCCTGGACAACTACACCCGGATGTTCACCGAGGACCCGCGGTTCCTGAAGGCGCTCCAGAACACCACGATCTACGTCTTCGTCTCGGTGCCCCTCCAACTGGCCTTCGCGCTGCTGCTGGCGCTGGTGCTGGACCGGGGTGTGCGGGGCCTCGCCATCTACCGCTCGGTGTACTACCTTCCCTCGCTGCTCGGCAGCAGCGTGGCCATCGCCATCCTGTGGCGGAAGGTCTTCGGGGACGACGGCCTCGTCAACCACTTCCTGGGCCTGTTCGGCGTCGACGGGCGGAGCTGGATCGGCGATCCGTCCACCGCGCTCGGGACGCTCATCGTGCTGAACGTGTGGACCTTCGGCTCACCCATGGTGATCTTCCTGGCCGGTCTGCGGCAGATCCCGGTCAGCTACTACGAGGCGGCCGGCATCGACGGAGCGGGCAAGGTGCGGCAGTTCTTCCACATCACGGTGCCGCTGCTGACCCCCGTCATCTTCTTCAACCTGATTCTGCAACTGATCGGCGCCTTCCAGTCCTTCACCCAGGCGTTCGTGGTCAGCGGCGGAAACGGAAGCCCCTCGGACTCGACCCTCTTCTACACGATGTACGTGTACACCAAGGGCTTCAACTCCTTCGAGATGGGCTACGCCTCGGCGATGGCCTGGTTCCTGGTGATCATCATCGCCTGCCTGACCGCACTGAACTTCCTGATGTCGAAGTATTGGGTGTTCTACGGTGACAACTGAGGTGAAGACCGACAACGCCGCCCGGGCCGGGCTGAACGACACCCTGCTGGCCAGGGCTCTGCTCGCGCTCCGGGGGAAGAAGCTCCTGATCCACCTCGGCCTGATCCTCTTCGGCCTGGTGATGCTCTACCCGCTGCTGTGGATGATCTCCAGCGCCCTCAAACCGGAGGGGCTGATCTTCCGCGAGCAGGGGCTGATCCCCACCAGCGTCACCGGGCAGAACTTCGTCGACGGCTGGAACGCGCTGAGCAGCCCCTTCAGCCACTACCTGGTCAACTCACTGATCATCACGGGCGGCGCGGTGCTGGGGAATCTGACCGCCTGCTCGCTGGCCGCCTACGCCTTCGCGCGCATGGAGTTCCCGCTGAAGCGCCTGTGGTTCGCGGTCATGCTGGGGTCCATCATGCTGCCCCTGCAGGTGGTGATCGTCCCGCAGTACATCCTGTTCAAGCAGTTGGACTGGATCAACACGTTCTACCCGCTGATCGTCCCGAAGTTCCTCGCCACCGACGCCTTCTTCGTCTTCCTGATGGTGCAGTTCATCCGGACGCTGCCGCGCGATCTGGACGAGGCCGCGCGGATCGACGGGGCCGGCCACTGGCGGATCTTCAGCCGGATCATCATTCCGCTGTCGCTGCCGGCGCTGGCCACCACCGCCATCTTCACCTTCATCTGGACCTGGAACGACTTCCTCAGCCAGCTGATCTTCCTGACCGATCCGGACCAGCACACCGTGCCGGTGGCTCTGCGCACCTTCCTCGACTCGTCCGGTCAGTCCGCCTGGGGGCCGATGTTCGCGATGTCGGTGCTCTCCCTGGGCCCCATCTTCGGCTTCTTCCTGGCGGGCCAGAAGTACCTGGTCCGCGGGGTCGCCGTCACCGGCCTGAAATAGCAACGTACCGAAGGAGATTTCCGTGCTGCACCGACACAGAACGGCAAGACTCTGCGTGGCCCTCGCGGTCACCGGCGCCCTGGCCGGCACCGCTGCCTGCGGAGGCGACTCGGGGTCCGGCGACGACGGCAAGGTCACACTCAGCGTGAGCTGGTGGGGTGAGAACAGCCGGCACAAGATCACTCAGCAGGCCATCGACCTCTTCGAGAAACAGAATCCGGACGTCACGGTCAAGTCGTCGTACTCCGACTGGAGTTCCTATTACGACCAGTTGACCACCAAGGTCGCCGCCGGGGACGCCCCGGACGTCTTCGCCATCGAGATCCGCAAGCTCGGCGAGTTCGCCCGCAAGAACACGCTCGCCGATCTCAAGGGGCTGGTGAACACCGCCGACCTCGATCCGAAGCTGCTCTCCAGCGGCACCGTGGACGGCGCCCAGTACGCCATCCCCACCGGCGCCAACGCCTGGGCCGTGATGGCCAACACCTCCGTCTTCAAGAAGGCCGGGGTGCCCCTCCCCGATGACTCGTCCTGGACCTGGAAGGACTACCAGGACGTCAGCACCCAGGTCACCAAGGCCGGCGGCAGCGACCTCTACGGCACCCAGATCAACTTCAACGACGCCTTCCTGAACGCCTTCGCCACACAGCGCGGCGAATCGTTCTACGACAACGGCAAGATAGGCGTCTCGACCGGCACCCTCGCCGACTGGTACCAGCTCAGCGCGGACATGATCAAGAGCAAGGGCTCCCCCGACGCCTCCCTCAGCAACGAGCTGGACGCCAACAGCATCGAACAGTCGCTCATCGGCACCAACAAGGGTGGCATGGGCATGTTCTGGACCAACCAGCTCAGCGCCGCCAGCACGGCCTCCGGCGAGAAGATCGACCTGCTGCAGATGCCGCGGGAACCGGGGGCGACGAGCAGCGGCATGTTCCTCCAGCCGGCGATGTTCTGGGCCGTCGGCGCACGCAGCGAGCAGCAGAAGGCGGCGGGCAAGCTCATCGACTTCCTCGTCAACGACCCGCAGGCGGGCAGGATCCTGGGCAGCGACCGCGGCCTGCCGATGAACAGCAAGGTCCTTGAGGAGATCCGCGGCGACCTGCCCGCGGCCGACCAGGCGTCGCTCGACTACGTCGACAAGGTCCGCGACAAGCTGGCCGATCCGCCCTCCGCGTATCCGGACGGCGCCGCCGACATCCCGGACATGCTGAAGCGCTACGGCCAGGACGTCATCTCCGGCGCCAAGACCCCCGAGGCCGCCGCCGAGGGGTTCCTGGAGGAGGCGGACAGCACGCTCGGCTGACCCCCGGTACGCCGTCGCTCAGGGTGAACCGTCCGCGTCCGAAGACCCGCTTCGTAGACCGCTTCGTAGACCCGCTTGGGAGACCCGCTTTGGAGGAGCCGCCTGTGGAATCGCGTGGGAAACGCCGCTACGCCGTCGTCGGGCTCGGCCACCGCGCGCAGCTGTACGTCGACGCGCTGCTCGGTGACTGGAGCGACACCGGAGAGATCGTCGCGCTGTGCGACACCAACCGGACCCGGATGGACTTCTACAACCAGCGCATCGCCGCGACGGGCCGGGGCCTCGTGCCGTGCTTCGGCCCGGACGGTTTCACCGCGATGCTGGCGGGCGCCGACGCGGTGGTGGTGACCTCCGTGGACGCCACCCACGCCCCCTACGTGTGCGCCGCCCTGGACGCCGGGGTGGACGTCGTGGTGGAGAAGCCGCTCACCATCGACGCGGAGGGCTGCGCGGCGATCGCGGCCGCCGCCGAGCGCAGCAGCGCCCGGATCACCGTCACCTTCAACTACCGCTACTCGCCGCGGAACACGGAGCTGCGGCGACTCATCGCCGACGGCGCCGTCGGCCAGGTGACCTCCGTGCACTTCGAGTGGGCGCTGGACACCGTCCACGGCGCCGACTACTTCCGGCGCTGGCACCGGGACCGGACGCGCTCCGGCGGGCTGCTGGTGCACAAGTCCACGCACCACTTCGACCTGGTGAACTGGTGGCTGGACGCCAGCCCCGAGCTGGTGTTCGCCCAGGCGGACCTGCGCTTCTACGGCAGCGAGAACGCCCGCGGTCGCGGCCTGGGCCCGCGGCCCCCGCGCGGCACCGGAGCGCCCTCGGCCGACACGGACCCCTTCCTGCTGGACATGTCCCGCGACGAACGGCTCGCGCGGCTCTACCTCGACGCCGAGCACGAGGACGGCTACCAGCGGGACCAGGACGTGTTCGGCGACGGCGTGACCATCGACGACACCATGGCGGTGCTGGTCCGCTACGACAACCGCGCACTGCTGACGTACTCGCTGCACGCCCACGCCCCCTTCGAGGGGTACCGAGTGGCGGTGAACGGCACCGAGGGCCGGGCCGAGTTGGAGGTCTGCGAACGCGCCTGGACGCCGACGCACGCCGCCATCGACCCCTCGGCGCGCGGCAAGGAGCACGCCGAAGGAGCGTGGGAACGGCTGACCCTGCAACGGCACTGGTCTCCGCGGGAGGAGATCGCCCTCCCTGACGAAGGGGACGGCGAGCGGGCGGGCGGCGGACACGGCGGCGGGGACCGGCTGTTGCTCGACGACGTCTTCCGCGGCCGCCCCGACCGTGACCCCCTGAGCCGGCGGGCGGGATACCGCGACGGCATCCGCAGCGTGCTCGTGGGCGTCGCGGCGAGCACCTCGGCCCGCACGCACCGACCGGTGACGCTGGTGGAGAACGGCACCCGACTCGGATGACCCTCTCCATACTTGTACGTCACGTATGCCATACGGTGGACGAGACCTGAGAGCTGTTGCCGCATGAATGCGCCCGTGCCTGGCACCACACCGGCCGTTCCCATCCCCTCCAGGACCCGGTTCGTCCTCGAACACCTCACGCAGGACATCCTCACCGGCCGACTGCCGCCGGGACAGCCACTGGTCGAGATCGAGCTGGCCAGGCGGTTCGGGGTGTCCAAGACTCCCGTACGCGAAGCACTCAAGACGCTGGCCGGACGCGGACTGGTGGTGATGAGCGAGTTCAAGGGCACGGCAGTGCGCGCCGTGGACGCGACCATGGCCCGCTCCGTCTACGACGTGCGGCTGATGCTCGAACCGGAGGCGCTGCGCCGCGGCGTTCTCGCATGCTCGGACTTCCCCGGCGCCCAGGAGGCCCTGGACCGCGCCGACGCCGCCGAGGACCGGGCCGACCGCTCCCTGGCCAACCGGGATTTCCACCGCGCGCTCTACCGCTCCTGCGGCAACCCGCTCCTGGTGCGGATGCTCGACGACCTGCGCGACCAGGCGGCGCTGGTCTCGGTGGCGGCCTGGGAGTCCACCCCCAGCTGGGAGCGGGAGGCAAAGGAGCACCGGCGGATCCTCGGCCGCGCGCGGGAGGGCGACGCGAGCGGCGCCGCGCACCTGCTGCACGACCACATCGCGGGCTTCGTGCGCCGCGCCTTCCCGCAATCCGCAACGGGCGAGAGCCGGCAGCCGGACATCGCGCACCGGTCCGAGGCGGCCGGCGGGTAACGGGGGTTTGGCCGGCGGCGGGCCGACCGGAAGCGGAGGTCGGCTCGTCTCCCAGTCTCCCGCGGTGTGCCGGGAAGCCTGGTGCGGTGGCCGGCGTCACCCGGGCAGCGGCGCTTTCAGCGGGACGGTGAGGCACTCGGGGGCGCGGGGAAGATCCGGTGCAGGGGCCGTACGAACAGGCAGGTCAGTCGCCATGCCACGAGCAGCGCCAGGACCGGCACGATGAGGCGCGGCAGCCCGGTGGCGGGTCCCGGCGGCGTGAGCGGGACCAGCGCGAGAGTCCCGCCGACGCTCAGGGACCAGGCCAGTACCGTCAGCGAGGAGACGGCCACCGTCACAGGAACGCCGCCCATGCCCCACCGACGGAGGTCCATGTCCGTGTCGAAGCTGCCGACGGAGGTGAAGCCCGCGACGACGAGGAACCAGAAGCACACCACCACGACGAGGGCGGCCGTCAGGAGGATCGTGGGCAGGCCGGTGGCGACCGCCAGAAAGGTCCACACAGCTCGTCCCCCGTCCGCCCGCGTGCCATCAGTCGTGTTCGGTGGTGCACCGTTCGCTCCGGGTCACCGGTGCCGGACACCTGCCGGTGTCCGGCACCGGTGACCCCCGTGGTGCTCCCCGCTGTCATGGTGCACGGCCGGGACACACCCGCGCATTGCCGGTTCCCGGCAGCATTCATTAGGGTCTGTGTGCCGGTGAGCCGCTAAGAAACCGTCACCGGGGCGTCAAGAAACCTGGGGGTGGCGTGACTGATCGGGAGATTCCCGAGCAGTATCTGGAGGGCTATGCCCGCATCCTGGCAGAGGTCTCGGCCACGGGCCGACGCCTCACCCGGGAGGAACTCACCTCCCGCCGGGCCCTCGGGGAACAGGCCGCGGACGCCGGCCACGGACTGCGCGCCCTCGTCAGCGCCCACCTGACCGCCGCCCGCGCGACATGGCCCACCACCTCCGGCTCGGCGGACAGCGCCCTGGCAGCCGTACACCAGGTCATCGACGCGTTCGCCGAGGGCTACGAACGCGCCCAGCGCCAAGCCGTACGCCAGGAAGAGGCCGCGCGCCGCGAGTTCATCGACGACCTGCTCTACGGCCGCAGCGACCTGGGCCGCATCGCCGAACGCGCCGAGCGATTCGGCCTGCGTCTCTCCCACGCCCACGCCGTCGCCGTCGCCCAGGGCCCCACCGCCTATGAAGAAGGCGACCCGATCCCCCGCCGGGTGGAACACGCCCTCATCTCCCGCTTCGGCGACCGCAGCATCCTGCTCACCACCAAGGACGGCCGGCTGCTGTGCATCGCCCCCGGCCACCAGGACGAGGTCCTCGCCCACTTCGCCAAACAGGCCCACGCCGCCACCGACGGCGGCCGGGTCGCCATCGGTCGCCCCCAGCCCGGACCCGGCGGTGTCGTGCACTCGTACGAGGAAGCGCTCAACGCCCTCGAACTCGCCGAGCGGCTGGAGCTGGAGGACCCGGTCCTGCGCGCCGCCGATCTGCTCGTCTACCCCGTGCTGACGCGCGACCGGCAGGCCATGGCCGACCTCGTGCGGAACACCCTGGGCCCGCTCACCACGGCCCGAGGCGGCCCCCAGCCCCTCCTGGACACCCTCACCGCCTATTTCGACTCGGGGTGCGTGGCCGCCGAGGCCGCCCGCCGTCTCTCACTCAGCGTGCGCGCCCTGACCTACCGGCTGGAACGCATCCAGAAGCTCACCGGCGCCAACCCGGCTGATCCGGCCCACCGTTACATGCTCCAGACGGCGGTGATCGGCGCCCGCCTGCTCGACTGGCCCGCCAAGGAACTCTGACACCGCGCCGGGGAGCGCGACCGTCCGGGCGCCCAGCTCGTCGGCCAGGTCGGCTGTGCCGTCGCTCACACCGCCGGAGGCCGCATTTCCTTGGCCCAACTCGTCGGTAATGTAGCCGTGTTGTGCTCCACGACTTCTACCACGGAGGACGTTGTGTCCGGATCCGTCATCCTGGCTGGGGCCCGTACCCCCACCGGTCGTCTGCTGGGGGCTCTGAAGGACTTCTCCGGTGCCCAGCTCGGGGGCATCGCGATCAAGGCGGCTCTGGAGAAGGCGGGGGTGGCGCCCGAGCAAGTGGAGTACACGATCATGGGGCAGGTGCTCACCGCGGGGGCCGGCCAGATCCCGGCCCGCCAGGCCGCGGTGGCCGCCGGCATCCCGATGAGCGTCCCGGCGCTGACCGTCAACAAGGTGTGCCTCTCCGGGATCGACTCGATCGCGCTGGCCGACCAGCTCATCAGGGCCGGTGAGTTCGACCTGGTGGTGGCGGGCGGCCAGGAGTCCATGTCGCAGGCTCCGCACGTGCTTCCCAAGTCGCGTGCGGGCTTCAAGGCCGGTGACGTACCGCTGGTCGACCACATGGTCCACGACGGCCTGTTCTGCCCCTTCGACCAGCTGGGCATGGGCGTCTCGACCGAGAAGTACAACAGCCGCTACCCCGGGGTGACCCGGGAGAAGCAGGACGCCTTCGCCGCGGCCTCGCACCAGCGGGCGGCCGCCGCGGCGGCCGCCGGGCGGTTCGCCGAGGAGATGGTGCCGGTGACGGTCCCGCAGCGCAAGGGTGACCCAGTGGTGTGCGACACCGACGAGGGCGTGCGTCCCGACACCACGGCGGAGGTCCTGGCGAAGCTGCGTCCCGTGTACAGCGCCGACGGCACCATCACGGCGGGGACCGCGTCGCAGATCTCCGACGGCGCCGCGGCCGTGGTGGTGGCGAGCAAGGCCAAGGCCGAGGAGTTGGGGCTGCCCTGGATCGCCGAGATCGGCGCCCACGGCGTGGTGGCCGGACCGGACGGAAGCCTGCACGAGCAGCCGTCGAACGCGATCAGGGCCGCGCTGGCCAAGGCCGAGCTGGAGCCGTCCGACCTGGACCTGGTGGAGATCAACGAGGCGTTCTCCGCCGTCGGCATCGTCTCGACCGAGCAGCTGGGCATCAGCGCGGACATCGTGAACGTCGACGGCGGAGCCATCGCGCTCGGCCACCCGATCGGCGCCTCCGGCGCCCGGCTCATCGTCCACCTGGCCTATGAGCTGCGCCGCCGTGGCGGCGGTCTCGGCGCTGCGGCGCTGTGCGGCGGTGGCGGGCAGGGCGACGCCCTGCTGATCCGCGTGCCGTCCGCCTGACGGCTGCCGGTCGGAGCAGCGCGGCCGGGAGCCGGAGGAACGACACGGTCCCCTGGGGGCGGCACGTGAGGGCCGCGCCCAGGGGCCCCATCCGCACGTGGAACCGGGGGTCACTGGGTGGGCGTGACCCGGTCCTCCGGCGCCTGCGCCGCGGCCGTCGGCGCGGGTTTCGGCCGCAGCATGATGAGCATCGTGCACACCACGGCCGCGCACAGGATGTTGACGGCCATCGCGGCGACATAGACGTGGTGGAAGGACGGGATGCCGCCGGGGGCCGGGCCCGCCGCCATGATCGAGGCGAATCCGGCGACGCCGACGGCACCGCCGACCTGGCGCACCGTCAGGGTCATGCCGAGGCCGCCCGCGAACTTCTGCGGGGGCACCGTCCCGGCCGCCAGCGAGGACAGGCAGGTGATGGCGAGGCCGAGTCCGCCGCCGCCGAGGATCGCGGCCGGTAGCCAGCCGCCCCAGAAGTTGGGCGTGGATCCGAAGAGGCCGGACGCCCAGATGGCGTTGCTGCCGGTGAAGGACAGCGCGCCCAGGACCGTCACCTTCACCTGGGTCGCCGGTCGGGTGAGCCGTCCGGCGGTCAGTGAGCCCGCCATCGAGGAGACGGCTCCGATGCTCAGGGCACCGGCCGTCTGCAGGACCGACCAGTGCCAGATGTCGGCGGCGAACAGCGGGGCGGCCAGCATCCACGCGAACATCGTCATGTTGAGCATGCCGAGGCCGAGGTTGGCGGTCCGGAAGACGGGGCTGCGCCACACCGTCATCTCCAGGGCCGGTGCCGGGTGCGTGCGCGACCGCAGCACGGTCACGGCGACGAGCGCCAGCCCGGCCAGCCCGAGTCCGATGGTGCGGACATCTCCCCAGCCCCAGGCGTCCCCCTCGGTGAGCGCGCTCACCACCCCGCCGATGCCCAGGGCGAGCGCGATGCTGCCCACCGCGTCCGGCAGCCGGTCCCCGGTGCCGCGCAACCGCTGCCTCGGCAGCATCACCACGGCGGCGACCAGCATCGCGCCGCACAGCGGGAGGTTGACGTAGAACACCGAGCGCCAGTCGAAGGCGCGCAGCAGCAGTCCGCCCGCGGCCGGTCCGATGACGGCGGAGAAGCCCGCCACCGCGGACCAGGTGCCGACCGCTCTGGCGATGCGCTCGCGCGGTGTCGTGGCGAGGATCAGGCCGAGCGCGGCGGGGATCATGCCGCCGGCCGCCGCGCCCTGGACGACCCGCGCCGCGATGAGCCACCAGATGGACGGCGCCACCGCGCAGACGAGGGAGGCGACGGTGAAGGCGGCCAGGGACCAGAGGAAGACGGTGCGCCGGCCGACGCTGTCGGCGATCCTTCCGGCGGGTGTGAGCACGGCCGCCAGCAGGATCGTGTAGCCGCTGAGGACCCACGTCATGGTGTTGAGCGACGTACCGGGGAATTCGTCCAGAATGTCTGGAAACGCGATGCTGATGATCGAGAGGTCGAGGAAGGCCATGAAGCTCGCGCCGCTGCACAGCGCAAGGACGTGAGCCGGGTTGACCTCCTGCGTCGTGCGTGTGCGCTCAGCCGACTCGTCGGGCATGCCGTTCCCCTCAGCTCGTGTGCGTCGTCGAACTCGCCTGCGGTCCAACTCGGTGCGTGGGGAGGGTGGTTGAAGCGATGCAGCCCGAGCAAGTGTGCCCGTCCCCCGTCGATGGCGGGGCGAATTGCGTGATCAGTACATGTGATGACCATCACTCACGATTCACTCGAAGATCTTTGCCGCCATGCCTTGCGGTGGCTCTCGCGGCAGGCCAATGATGGGTCGGGGCGCCCGGGGGAGGAACAGGCGCAACGGCGGGGGCCGCTACCGCCCCATCGCACGACAGCACGCCTCTGCAGCCCGGAACTTCCGCACGTCTGCACGACGGATCTTCTGCACGACGGCACTACTGCACTACTGCACGACAGCGTTTCTGCACAACAGCACTTGCGCAGTTCGGCAGTTCAGCACTTGGCGTACTTGCAATCCTGACAGCGCGGACGACTCACGGCGCAGCGGCTCGCACGACTGCTGGTGAGGCGCACGCCGCTCGATCACGGGGGAATCGGCACGGGTGCACGGGGGATCAGCCCTGTGCGCGCGCTTGAATCCGGCACCTGTAGGCCCTCATAGGTCTGCCTCGGGTGCCGTTGCCCTGCCCCGGGACGGGCGGCGCCCGTCGGACGCGCCGCGGTCATCACGGGGAGGCACGGCAATGACTTCTTTGAGTTCCGTCCTGATCGGTGGCGGGAGCGTACTCGCTCGCTGCGGCGAGGTACTCGTGGCGGAAGGGCACCGGATCGCAGCCGTGGTGACCGGTGACGCCACCGCCCGGTCCTGGGCGGTCAAGGCGGGCATTCCGCACCATGGACTCGCCGAGGCCGTGGCGCTCGCACCGCGGTTGTCCTGCGACCTCCTGCTGAGCGTCGGCAACTACGCGGTGGTACCCGAAGCGCTGCTGCGTTGCGCGACGCGGGCCGCCGTCAACTACCACTACGGTCCGCTCCCCGAGTACGCGGGCCTGCACACGCCGTCCTGGGCCATCGCGGACGGGGCGCGGGAGTACGGCATCACCTGGCACCGCATGGCCGAAGTGGTCGACGGCGGTGCGGTGCTGAGGCGGGTACCGGTGGCGATCGAGCCCGAGGACACCGCGCTGTCGCTGGGCCTGAAGTGCGACGAGGCGGCCGTCGCCGGCCTGGCCGAACTGATCGACGAGATCGCGGAGGGCCGCGAGACCTCCACCCCCCAGGACTCCGCGACACGCCGCTACTTCTCGCGGCACACCCAGTTCGCCGCCGAGGGACTGATCGACTGGAGCCTTCCGGCCGAGCGCGTCGCCGCCATGGTCCGGGCCACCGACTACGGCCCGTTCGCGAGCCCGTTGGTGTGGCCCAAGGTCAACCTCGACGGGCATTTCTACGCCGTCCGGGGAGCCCGCTCCCAGACCGGCGCCGCTTCCGCCGCAGAGGACACCGCCGCCGCGCCCGGTACGGTCCTCTCCTGCGACGACGCGTCGGGCCTGCGGGTGGCCACAGGTGCCGGAAGCCTCACCCTGACCCGGCTGTGCACCCTGGAGGGCGAGGAGCGGCCCGTCGGCGCCATCGCGGCGGCCCAGGGGGTCCGGCCCGGCACGATCCTGGACGTCCCCGGCGAGGACGCGAGCGCGCGCCTGACCGAGGCGGGCGTCAGAGCCTCCAAGGCCGCCGGCCGATGGCGTGAGCGCCTGATCGAGAGCGGCGACCATCCCTATCGCCTTCCCTACCCGCAGCCCCGCCCGGGGGCCGGTGCTGAGAGCGTCGAGAGCACCGAGAGCGCACAGCAGCCGGACCCCGTCCTCGTACGATGCCAAGTCCCGCTCCACGAAGGCGTCGACGGCGGCGACGGCCTGGAAGCGTCCGCGGCGGCCGCCGCCCACCTGGCCGGTGCGCTGGGCATCTTCCTGAGCCGGGCGAGCGGCAGGCGGGAGGTCCCCCTCGCGATGGCAGCCCCCCGCGAGGGCGTCGACGCCGCGCACCGGGACCTGTTCGCCGCCTGGCTGCCCCTGCTGTGCCGCGTCGACACCGACGCGACGATCTCGGAGAACCTGCGGGCGGTGCGGCGGGAGTTCGCCCGCGGCCAGGAGCGGGGATGGATCCGCCGCGACGCCGTCGGCCGGGACGAAGCGCTTCGGGAACGCTGGAACAGCGGCGCACTGACACCGGACGTGCTGATCTCATGGGGCGCCCGCGACGCCGCCGGCCATGGCTCCGCCGGCCACGACGGCCACCGTCCGAAACTGGAACTCCACGTCCAGCAGGACGGCGCCGAGGACGGTGCGCTCGTCGCCTTCCACTACGACGCCACACGCCTGCCGGCCCAAGACGTCGCCCGGCTGGCCGGCCAGTTCGCCGCGTGGTGCGGCCGACTCCCCGCCGCCGCGGAGCAGCGTCCGTCCGCCGCCGACCTCCTCGCGCCAGACGAACGCGCGGCCCTCGTCGAGGAGTTCAACGACACGGCCGGCGCCACCGCGGACCTCCCCGAGCAGGGCCTGCACCGGTTCTTCGAACAGGCCGCGCGCGACCATGCCGAGGACACGGCACTGGTCTGCGCGGACACCAGCCTGACCTACACGGAGCTCAACACCCGCGCCAATCGGCTCGCCCACGCGCTGACCGACCGGGGCGTGGGCCGCGGCGATCTGGTCGGCGTGGCCCTGGACCGCTCGATCGACCTGGTCGTGGCCCTGCTGGCGGTCATGAAGACGGGCGCCGCCTATGTGCCCGTCGACCCCAGGTTCCCGGCGGAACGCATTCGCCAGATGATCGACGACGCCGATCCCAAGCTCATCGTCACCCCCGCCGCCGCACCGGCCGGCCTCGCCGCCTGGGACACCCGCTGCGTGAGCGTCCACCTGGGTGGAGAGCTGAACGCCGACGGGGACCTCGCGGCCGAGGTGGGCTCCGGCGACCTGGCCTACGTCATCTACACCTCGGGCTCGACCGGCCGCCCCAAGGGAGTCGAGATCACCCACGGGGCACTGTGCAACTTCCTGGCAGCCATGCGCGAACGGCCGGGGTGCGCCGCCACCGACCGGCTGCTGGCGGTCACCACCGTGTCCTTCGACATCTCCGTGCTGGAGCTGTTCCTGCCGCTGCTGTGCGGCGCGACCACGGTCATCGCGCAGGCCCAGGAGACCCTGGACGCCAAGGCCCTGACCGGGCTGATGGAGCGGCACGCGATCACCATGATGCAGGGCACCCCCGCCACCTGGCAGCTGCTGCTGGACGGAGGCTGGCAGGGCACCCCCACGCTGAGGAAGATCCTCTGCGGCGGTGAGGCGCTGCCCCGCGACCTGGCGGACCGGCTGCTCGCCGCCGGAGCCGCGGGGACGGTGTGGAACATGTACGGCCCCACCGAGACCACCGTGTGGTCCACGGTCTGGGAGGTGGCGGACCGGGCAGAGGAGGACGGCATCCTCATCGGCAGCCCGATCGACCGCACCCAGGTCTACGTCCTCGACGAGAACCTGTCGCCGCTGCCGCTCGGCTTCCCCGGAGAACTGTGCGTCGGCGGCGCCGGAGTGGCCCGTGGCTACCGCAACGACCCCGGGCAGACCCGGCTCCGCTTCGCCGACAACCCCTTCCACCCCGGCACCCTCTACCGGACCGGCGACCTGGCCCGCTTCGTCGAACCCGGCAGGCTGACACTGCTGGGACGCAACGACCGCCAGGTCAAACTGCGCGGCCACCGCATCGAGTTGGCCGACGTCGAGGCGGCCGTCAGCCGCCATGAGTCGGTCCGCCGCGCCGTGGTGGTCGGCCGGGACGAGCAACTGGTCGCCTACTGCGTCCGCGACGCGGCCGCGGCCGGTGATCCGGTTCCCGCCCCGGCGGACCAGAGCACCGCCCTGGCCGAGTGGGCCGCCGCCTGGGACCGCGCCTACGAAGCCGGTACCGACACCGCCACCGCTGTCTCCGGCCCCGGCACCGATCCCGTCACCGCCGACGCCACGTTCAACCTGGCGGGCTGGCGCAACAGCTACGACGGCCTCCCCTTCTCGGCCGGGGAGATGCGTGACTGGCAGCGCGGTTCCGTCCGGCGCATCCTCTCGCACGCACCGGAGAACGTCTTCGAGATCGGCTGCGGCAGCGGCCTGATGCTGTTCAGCCTGGCACCGCACTGCCGCACCTACCACGCCGTGGACGCCTCCGCAGCGGCCGTCGAGACGACCCGGCGGCACCTGGCCTCGCTGCCGCACGTGACCTGCGAGCAGCGCGCCGCCCACGAACTCCCCGAGGTCGCCGAGGGAGCCTTCGACACCGTGGTCCTCAACTCGGTGGCCCAGTACTTCCCCAGCGTCGACTACCTGACCTCGGTGCTGGAGTGGGCGACCAGGGCGGTCACGAGAGGGCGGGTGTTCCTCGGTGACGTACGCGACCTGTCGCTGCTGGACGTCTTCCACGCCGACGTGGCCCACTTCCGCGCGGACGGGGAGGCCGGCGGGATCTCCGCCGGGGAACTGGCCCGCCGCACCGAGCGCGGTATGCGCGCCGAGCGCGAACTGGTGCTCACCCGCGACTACTTCGCCGGCCTGCCGCACCTGTTCCCGCAGATCACCCGCGTCGACATCACCCTGCGCGACGGCCGCTACGTCAACGAGATGACGCGCTACCGCTACGACGTCACCCTGCACATCGGCGAGGACGCCCGGCCCACCACCCCGGCGGCGGAGAAGGACTGGGAGACCGACGGCCTCGACCCGGCCGCGCTCCGCGCCGAGCTGGGTTCCGTCGCCGACCGCCCGCTCCGCCTCAACGGCATCCCCAACGGCCGGCTGGGCGAGGTGTGCGGCCGGGTCGCCTCGGCCCTGGACATCATGGGCGCGAACACCTCGGTGGTGCCCACGTCCTGGGTCGACCCCACCGACCTCGCCGACCTCGCCCATGAGGCGGGCCTGGAACTGGCTCTGCTGCCCAGCCGCTCCGGTGGCACCTGGCGGTGCGACGCCCTGTTCTGGCGGACCGGCCAGACCCCCGACCTCAGCCCGCACCCCGCCGAAGCGCCGGCCCGCGACGCGCTCGCCGGGTACGCCAACACGCCCGCGGTCGGCGAAGCGCCCAGGACCCCGCTGCACCGCGTGCTGCGCCCCTGGCTGGCCGAGCGGCTGCCGGAGTACATGGTGCCGGCGTTCATCGTGGAGCTGGACGAGCTTCCGCTGACCCCGAACGGCAAGATCGACGAGAGCGCGCTGCCGGACCCCGTCGTGGAGGTCGACGCCACCGCCAAGCCCGCCACCGAACTGGAGCGGGACATCATGGCCATCTGGGCGGACGTGCTCGGCCACGACCGGATCGGCGTCAACGAGAACTTCTTCGAGATAGGCGGCAACTCGCTGCGGGTCGTCCGCGTCCAGAGGCGGCTGGAGGAACTGCTGGGCCGCCCGGTCTTCGGGGCCAAGCTGTTCGAGCACTTCACCGTCAAGACCCTGGCCGCCTACCTGGCCGGCGACACCAGGACCAGCCGGGAGGTCGTGCCCGACCGCCGCCGCGCCGTCCACGACGAGCCCATCGCCATCATCGGCATGGCCTGCCGCCTCCCCGGCGACGCCAACACCCCGGAGGAGTACTGGGAGCTGCTGGAGCGCGGCGGGGACGGGATCGTCGAGGTCCCGAAAGACCGCTGGGACGCCGAGGCCCTGTACGACCCCGACCCGGAGGTGCCCGGCACCTCGTACTGCAGCCGGGGCGGGTTCGTCACACCCATCGACCTCTTCGACGCCCCCTTCTTCGGCATCTCGCCGCGCGAGGCCCGCTCCCTCGACCCCATGCAGCGCATGGTGCTGGAGACCACCTGGGAGGCGTTCGAACGCGCCGGCTACACCATGGACCGGCTGCGCGGCAGCCAGACCGGCGCGTTCATCGGCGTCGGGAAGAGTTCGGCGTACCACGAGTACGGCCTCACCATGGCCGGCGGGCTGACCGACCTCGACGGCTACGTGGGGCCGGGTTCCGCGGGCGGCACCATGTCCGGCCGGGTGTCGTACGTGTTCGGCCTGGAGGGCCCGACCCTCACCCTGGACACGGCGTGCTCCTCCTCCCTGGTCACCACCCACCTGGCCTGCAACGCGCTGCGAGGCGGCGAATGCGATCTCGCGGTGTCGGCCGGGGTGAGCCTGATGCTCACCCCCGAACTCCACGTGGAGTTCAGCCGCCTGCGCGGCATGTCGGCGGACGGGCGCTGCCGGTCGTTCTCCTCCGACACCGACGGCACCGGCTGGAGCGAGGGCTCCGCCGCGGTCGTCCTCAAGCGGCTGTCCGACGCCCAGCGCGACGGCGACCCCGTCCTGGCCGTCCTGCGCGGCACCGCCGTCAACCACGACGGTCACAGCGCCAGCCTGACCACGCCCAGCGGTCCCGCCCAGCAGCGGGTCATCCGCGCCGCCCTGGCCACGTCCGGACTCCAGCCGGACGACATCGACTACCTGGAGGCGCACGGCACCGGCACCAAGCTGGGCGACCCCATCGAGGGCACCGCGCTCGCGGAGGTCTTCGGCGGCAGCCACTCGGACGAGGTGCCGCTGTGGGTCGGTTCGGCCAAGTCCAACCTCGGCCACACCCAGGCCGCCGCCGGTCTGGCCGGCGTGATGAAGGTCGTCCTGGCCATGCGCCACGACACGCTTCCCCGGACCCTGCACGTCGCCGAGCCCACCCCCGCCGTGGACTGGAAGGGCGCCGGCATGGCGCTGGTCCAGGAGCAGCGGCCGTGGCCGGCGAAGGACGTGCCGCGCCGCGCGGGCGTCAGCTCGTTCGGCATCGGCGGTACCAACGCCCACGTGATCGTCGAGGAGCCGCCGCGGCCCGCCGCGAAGGACGCCGAGGAGGACGTGCCCGCGCCGCTGCCGCCCACGGTGCCGTTCGTGGTGTCCGGCCACACCGACGCCGCCCTGCGCCGGCAGGTGGAGAACCTGCACCGGCACATGGGCATGAACATCCAGGACCGCCTCGGCGACGTGGCCCTCTCCCTGGCGACCACCCGCAGCCACTTCCGCCGCCGGCTGGTGCTCCTCGTCAAGGACAAGGCCGAACTCCTCGACAAACTGGCCGCCTTCGCCCGTACCGGGGAACTGCCCGCGGAGTCGGTGCGCACCGGGAACCACACCGAGGAACCCCGGCCGGCCCTGCTCTTCACCGGCCAGGGCAGCCAGCTTCCGGGCATGGGCAAGGACGTCTACGACGTCCACCCCGTCTTCCGCGAGGCGCTGGACGAGGTCGCCGCCCGCTTCACCGGGCTGGAGAAGCCTCTCCTGGAGGTGATGTGGGCCGACCCGGACAGCGCGGACGACGAGGGCACAGCCCTGCTGCACCGCACCGACTTCACCCAGCCCGCCCTGTTCGCCCTTGAGGTGGCGCTGTGGAGGCTGTGGGAGAGCTGGGGTGTGCGGCCGGACCTGCTGCTCGGCCACAGCATCGGTGAGCTCGCCGCCGCCCACGTGGCGGGGGTGTTCGACCTGGACGACGCCTGCCGGCTGGTCGCGGCGCGCGGCCGGCTGATGCAGGCCCTTCCCGCCCGCGGCGCCATGGTGTCGCTGGAAGCCGGCGGCGAGGAGGCGGAGACCGCCATCGACGCCCTCGGGCTGCGCGGCAAACTGGACGTCGCCGGACTCAACACGCCCACGCAGACCGTGCTGTCCGGTGACACCGACGCCGTCGAGGCGATCGCCGCCCACTTCACGCAGCGGGGCCGCAAGGCCAAGCGGCTGACGGTGTCCCACGCCTTCCACTCGCACCACATGGACGGCATGCTCGCCGACTTCCGGGCCGTGGCGGAGACCGTCCGCTTCCGCCCACCGCGGATCCCCCTCGTCAGCAGCCTCACCGGCGAGCTCGCCGCGCCGGGCGAACTGGAGCAGCCCGGCTACTGGGTCCGCCAGGTCCGCCACGCGGTCCGCTTCAGCGACGGTATGCGCAGCCTGCGCCGAGAGGGCGTGAACACCTTCCTGGAGCTCGGTCCGCAGGCCGTGCTGTCCGGCCTGGGGGCGTCCTGCCTGGCCGACGAGGGGCCGGTGTCCTGGCTGCCGTCCTGCACCCCGGGCAGGAACGGCGCCTCGGTCGTCCAGCGGAGCCTGGCCGAGCTGCACGTGCGGGGCGTCGCGGTCGACTGGGACGGCTACTTCGCGCCCTTCGGCGGTGGCCGGGTGGCGCTGCCGACGTACGCCTTCCAGCGGGAGCGGTTCTGGTTCGAGCCACCGCTGTCCCGCGAGGTCGGCGCCGGTCTGAACCCCACCGGCCACCCGCTCCTGGGCGGCGGTGTGGAGATCGCCGGCACCGAACTGTCGCTGTTCACCAACGTGGTGGCGACGGACCAGCCGGTGTGGGTGCAGGAGCACCGGGTGATGGACGCCGTCCTGATGCCGGGCACGGCGTTCTTCGAGGCCATGCGGGCGGCGGGCGACGCGGCCCACGAGGGCGAGTGGGACCTGTCGGACGTGGTCATCGCCTCGCCGCTGGTGCTCGCCTCCGGGGTGCCGGTGCGGACGCAGGTCACCGTGGGTCCGGCGATCGGTGAATCCCGTCCCGTCCAGGTCTACAGCGCGCCCGAGGGTGAGGACGGCGCCTGGCAGCTGCACGCCGAGGGCCGGATCACGCCCGCGGAGGGCGCCGGTGCCGGCACCGCGGTGACGGTGCCGCCGCGGGGTGCCGAGCCCCTCGACGCGTCCGCCCTCTACCACGACCTGGACGCGCTCGGCTACGGCTACGGGCCGACCTTCCGGGGCATCAAGGAGGCTTGGCACGTGGGCGGGGAGGTGTGGGCCAGGGTCGCGCTGCCGGAGAGCGCGGAGCAGTCCGCCGCCGGCTACGTCCTGCACCCGGCCCTGCTGGACTCGGCCATGCACTCGCTGCTGCTGACCCAGCGGCTGCAGAACCGGACCGGCGAGGACCTCTTCGTGCCGTTCGAGGCCGAGCGCCTGTCGCTGCGGGTGAAGGGCCTGGCGGAGATCTGGGTCCGGGTCGCCGACTTCGAGCTGGGCGACGGCGAGTTCTGGGCCTCCCTCGACATCCACGACGGCGACGGCGCCCATGTCGGCCGGCTGCACCGCCTGCACGCGCGGCGGGTGGACCGGGCGGTGCTGCGCCGTCTGGCCGCGGCCGGGGTGGACCGCTTCCAGTTCGATGTCGACTGGCGGCATGCCGACACCGAGAACGTCGAACTGGGCGGTTCCTGGGGCATGATGACCCCGGCCGGGGACGTGCCGTGGGCGCGGGAGGTCAAGACCCTTCTGGCTCGGGCCGGTATCCAGGTGATCAAGGTCCGGGAACTGGAGGACGCCGAGGACCTGGACGGACTGGTCTGTCTGTGGGACTCCGACGCGGAGGTGCCGTCCCAGGCCCACGCGTTCGCCGCCAGGGCACTGGAGCAGCTCCAGGAGGCGGTGGGTACCGAGTTCCGCACCCCGCTGGTCTGGGTCACCCGCCGCGCGGTGGGCACCGGAGCCGACGACCTGGTCTCCGGGCTGGGCGCCGGCCCGCTGTGGGGCCTGATGCGGACCGCCCGCAACGAGCATCCCGAGCTGAACCTGCGCCTGATCGACCTCGGCGAGGAGGAGGCGGACCGCAAGGCGCTGCCCACCGCGTTGATGCTGGAGGCCGAACCGGAGTGCGCGCTGCGCCACGGCGAGGTGCTGGTGCCGCAACTGCTGCGGGTGGGCTCGGCCCAGGACCTGGAGATACCGGCCGAGGGCCGCTGGCAGCTGGAGATCGCCGTCAAGGGCCGCCTGGACGAGCCGCTGACGGTCAAGTCCCTGCCGGAACGGGCCCTCGCACCGGGTGAGATCCGTGCCGAGGTGAGGGCCGCCGGGGTGAACTTCCTGGACGTCCTCAACGCCCTGGGCATGGTGGAGATCCCCGCGTTCGGCCTGGAGTTCGCCGGTGTGGTCACCGAGGTCGGCGGCAGCGTCGACCAGGTGAAGGTGGGCGACGCCGTGCTGGGCCTGGCCCGCGGCTCCTTCGCCTCCGAGGTCGTCACGGACGCGCGGCAGGTGGTGCGCATGCCGGAGCACCTCAGCTTCGAGGAGGCCGCCACCATCCCGATGACCTTCCTCACCGCCTGGTACGGCCTGCACGAACTGGGCGCCCTGCGTCCGGGCGAGCGGGTGCTGATCCACGCCGCGGCCGGTGGCGTCGGCATGGCGGCGGTGCAGCTGGCGCGGCTCCACGGCGCCGAGGTCTACGGCACCGCCAGCGAGCCCAAGTGGCCCGCGCTGCGCGAACTCGGTCTGGACGACGCCCATCTGGCGTCCTCGCGCGATCTGGGCTTCGTCGAGCACTTCGGCAAGGACACCGGCGGCGGCGAGTCCGGCGGACGCTTCGACGTGGTGCTGAACTCCCTGGCCACCGAGTTCATCGACGCGAGCCTGGGCATGCTGGGCAGCGGCGGACGGTTCCTGGAGATGGGCAAGATCGATGTGCGCGAGCAAGCCGCCATCGACCAGAGCCATCCGGGCGTGACCTACACCGTCTACAACCTGCCCGAGGCGGGGCCGGACCTCATCCAGCGGATGCTGGCCTCCATCGCCGAGCTGTTCACGCGGGGCGAGCTGGCGCCGCTGCCGCTGCGGGCCTTCCCCATGACCCACACCTCCGACGGCCTGCGCTTCATCGCCCAGGCGCGGCACGTGGGCAAGGTGGTGCTGGTCCCGGCCCGGCAGCGGCAGTTCGTCCGGCCGGACGGCGCGGTGCTCGTCTCAGGTGGCGCCGGCGACCTCGGCCGGCGCGTGGCCAGGTGGCTGGCCGGCACCCACGGCGTACGCGACCTGGTGCTGACCTCCCGTCGCGGGATGGCGACCCCGGGCGCGCAGTCCCTGGTGGAGGAGCTGTCCGAACTCGGCGCCACGGCCACCGTGGTGGCGTGCGACGCGGCCGATCGCGACGACGTCGCCGCGGTGATGGCCCTGTTCGGTGACAGGCGCCCGCTGCGCGGCGTGGTCCACGCGGCGGGTGTGCTGGACGACGGCGCCCTGACGGACCTGACGCCGGAGCGGTTCGACGCGGTCTTCCTGCCCAAGGTGGACGGCCTGTGGCATCTGCACGAGCTGACGCAGGACATGGAGCTGGACTTCTTCGTGATGTTCTCCTCCATCGCGAGCGTCATGGGAGCACCCGGCCAGGGCAACTACGCCGCCGCCAACGCCTTCCTGGACGCGCTCGCCCACCTGCGCCGGGCCAAGGGCCTGCCGGCCACCTCGGTGGCCTTCGGTCCCTGGGAGGGTGAGGGCATGGCCGCCGGGCTCAGCGAGTTCGACCGGGCGCGCTTCGCCCAGCTCGGCCTGGACCGGCTGGCACCGGACGAGGGCCTGGAACTCTTCGAGCTCGCCGTCAGGAGTGGCCGCGCGCTGACCATGGCCGCCGCGCTGGACCTGAACCGCGTGCAGCACTACTTCGAGAACCGCGGCGGCATACCGCCGTTGTTCCGCGCGCTGCTCAGCGGCAACGCCGGCCGGCGCTCCCGGGCCGGCGGCGGAACGGACCTGCGCAAGCTGCTGGGTGAGGCCGCGCCGGAGGAGTACCCGGCCGTGGTGCTGGGCGTGGTCCGCGAGGAGGTGGCCAAGACCCTGGGCTTCGCCTCGCCGGAGGCCGTGGACGTCGACGTGCCGCTCCAGGACATCGGCATCGACTCGCTGACCGCGGTGCTGATGCGCAACCAGCTCGCGGACCTGACCGGACTCGCCCTGCCCGCGAAGATCGCCTTCGATCATCCCAACCTCACCTCACTGGGCGACTTCCTGCTGGCGAAGCTGCTGGAGGCGGGGCTGGACGCGGCGCCCGGAACGGCCGGCGGCACGGCGGCCGACGAGGTGGCCGAGTCGGCCGCCGCCGCGGACGTGGACCTGACCACGGCCCGGAAGGGCTGCCTGCACCCCGACCTGCGCTTCGACAACGCCACCGCGGCGCCGGTACGCCCGGAGGCGGTCTTCGTCACCGGCGCCACCGGATTCGTCGGCGCCTACCTGCTGCACGAGCTGCTCGCCTCCGAGGTGGTCGCCTACTGCCTGGTGCGGGCGGACGACGCCCGCCAGGCCATGGAGCGCCTGGTCGGCACCCTCGACGGCTACGGCCTGTGGAAGGAGGAGTTCGCGCCGCTGCTGAACCCGGTGGTGGGCGACCTCGCGAGGCCGCTGTTCGGCCTGGACGAGGAGGACTTCGACGAGCTGGCCGACCAGGTGGACGCCATCTGCCACTCCGGTGCCCTGGTGGACTGGATGCGGCCGCTGGAGGACTACATCGGCCCCAACGTCGTCGGTACCCACGAGGCGCTGCGCCTGGCCTCGCGCGGTCGCGGCAAGGCGTTCCACTTCGTCTCCACCTTCGCCACGCTGCCCAAGTACCTGGGGTACGAGGTCACCGAGGACGACCGGGAGTACGGCTACCTGACCTCCAAGTGGCAGGCGGAGCAGATGGTCGCCGCCGCCCGCTGGCGCGGCGCGAAGGCGTCGACGTACCGGCTGCCGTTCGTGGGCGCCTCGACACGCACCGGGCACTTCCGGCTCGACCGCGGCGACTTCCTGCACAACCTGATCACCGGCAGCCTCGAGATGGGCAGCTTCCCGTCGCTGGCCGCCGACCTCACGGCGGTGCTGCCGGTCGACTACCTGGGCCGGACGATCGCCGAGGCGATGACCGGCGACCTGGCGCGCATCGGCAGGGACTACGACTTCGTCAACTCCGGGGCCCCGGCCTTCGACCGCTTCTTCGAGATGGTCGGTGCCGCCGGCGGCGGGGCGGAGATAGTGCCCTTCGACGCATGGCGGCAGCGGGCGCTGGCGTTCGCCGCCGGGCATCCGGCGAGCCCGATGGCCCGGATCGCCGCCCTGGTGGACGGCCTGACGGCGGACGGCCTGGCGGACATGTTCGCCGCGCTCCCCGTGGGTGGCGCCGTCTTCGGCGCGGAGGACTACCCGTCCCCGCCCCTCGACGAGGACTTCGTCCGCACCTATGTGGACCGCATCAACACTTCCGACCGAGCGGAGAACACGACGTCATGAGCGACGCGACCCAGGCGGCAGACGCGACGGTGGACGACGACGCCACGGTCACCGGCACCTACCAGAAGACCGGGACCTTCCTGCACTCCTCGGCGGCGGCGCACGCCGAGCAACTGTCCCCCGTGCTGGACAAGTACCAGGTGGACAAGGGGGAGATGGAGTCGAGGCTGCCTCCGCGACGGACCCTGAACACGAGCTGCTTCCACCCCGAGGTGCACCCCACTCAAGTCGTCCGGATGAACCTGGACGACGGCCTGGCGGACAATCTGGCACGCCAGCTGCGCTGCCAGGCGGTGATCCAGGAGAGCTTCGCCGCCGCCTCGATCGGCAGCTACTTCCCGGTCTCCACCATGTTCGAGAACTGCGTGCTGTTCGTGCCCTCGGCGAAGCGCTTCTACGACCTGAACCAGGACATCGTCCAGGAGCATTTCCCCGAGGTCGAGACCGCGGTGGTCAACGCCTTCATCGTGCCGGCCGAGAAGCGGCCGTACGGCACCCACGCGGCCAGCTCGATCGCCCTTCAGATCCCGTCGCTGGTGAAGAAGCAGCTCGGTTTCCCCACCGAGTACCGCAGCTTCCACACCGCTCTGACCCCGACACCGCTGAGCCGGCAGCCCTTCGTGATCTTCGAGGAGGCCGAGGTGGAGGCCCCGAACCTCCCGTACGTCTACGAGAAGATGCTGGAGTGCGGCCTGCAGGGCGAGGAGAAGGACGCCGTCGACAAGGCGCTGTACCTCTTCCTGGAAGGGAAGCTGTCCGAGATCGACCTGCCCTCGGTGCGGGACTTCCTGATGGCGATGTACTGGGCGAAGACGTACGCCGACAAGCCGTCTCCCGGCTACTACTGCGACAGCCGGGTGGGCGACGCCCTGGTCTTCGACAACTACCGGGCCCACGCCGACAGCACGCTGCCCCGGACCACCAAGGACCGCCTCACCATCGACCTGCGCTGCTTCAACAAGGTGCACTACCCGAAGGGCATGACCAGCGGCCTGGACTTCATCGTCGACCCGGACGAGCGCGCCTACCAGACCAGGCGCAAATGGGCGTCGATCGAGTTCCTCCTCGCCACGCTCGGCTACGAGAGCGTCGACGAGTTCCTGCGCCTGGTGTTCGGCGGGACCCGGCGCGCGGCGGACCTCGATCCGTTCGGCCTGATGACCGACCTCCAGTTCGGCATCTACAACAAGTCCGAATACCACCTGCTGGACCAGAACCTCGACGACCACTACGAGCGGGTCGAGGCCCTGTACGACCGCATCGCGAAGGAGGGCGAGTACGTCCTGCCGGAGCGAGCCAGGCAGTGCCTCGCGGCGCTGAGCAAGTGAGGAACGCGCGGTGAGCCGAACCGAATCCGTGGACGACCTCGTGGAGCGCTTCTACACGGTCGTGAAGCTGCCGCACGATCCGTTCGCGAAGGCGTTCCTCAATCGGTGCCGCTCGCACACCGTCAAGGTGAACGGCCGCTTCTACAAGTACTTCCAGAGCGGCAGCGGCCCGACCGTCCTCCTGGTCCACGGCCTGAACACCAATCTGGGCAGCATGGTGGCCATCGCCGAGGAACTCCTCGCGCAGGGCTACCGGGTGGTGCTGTTCGACGTGCCGCCGCACGGGGAGGCACTGGGCACCACGGGCGATCCCACCGAGATCCGCGCCCTGCTGCGCGCCCTGTACGACAGGCTCACCGGCCTCCACGCGGTGGTCTGCCACTCCATGGGCGGCCTGTGGGCCCTGACCGCATGGCACTCCGGGGTGGCCGCCCGGACCGTGGTCTCGATCTCCTCCCCTCCGGCCAAGATGTTTCTGGTCGAGAGGTTCGCCGAGATGAACGCCCTCGACGACGACCAGGTCCGGGGGGTGGTCGGGGAGATCGAGCGAAGGTTCGGCCGGACGGTGTGGGACGAGTACTCGGCGCTCGCGGCCGCCCGGGCGATCGACGTGCCCGGGCTGGTCATCCACGGCACGGCCGACGACTACGTGCCGCCGGTGCACGCCGGGGAACTGCACGCGAACTGGCGGAACGCCGCCGTGGAACTCGTCGAGGGCGTCGGCCACTTCGACATCGTGGACTCACCCGAGGTCCGGAAGATCATCTCCGCGCACCTGCGGAGCGTGGAAGAAACAAGGTAAGGGGCGATCACATTGGACACCGACATCACCGAAAAGCTGCGCCGGCTGGCCTTCACGCCGATGCGGACGCAGCCTCCGAACGCCACCCGGCCGATCCTGGAACAGGCTGCCAAGGAGGTCGAGGTCGTCGACGGCGGCAAGGTGGTCCACTACCTCTGGGGCGAGGGCGAGCGGCGGATCCTGCTGGTGCACGGCTGGGCCGGCAACGCCGGGCACCTGACCGTCCTGGCGGACGCGCTCGCCCGGGCGGGCTGCGCGGTGGTCGTCGCGGATCTCCCCGGCCATGGCGAGTCGGAGGGAGCGGAGTCCTCCGTCATCCACTTCGCCAGGGCGGTCGAGGCGGCCGACGAGCGGTTCGGCCCCTTCCATGCCGTCGTCGCCCACTCGCTGGGCGCCGCGGCCACGACCTACGCCATGTCGCGCGGGGTCACCCTGGAGCGGGCCGTGTTCGTCAACCCCATCAGCAGCTACACCAGTCTTTGGCGCCGCTCCGGCGAGGTGATGCAGGTGTCGCCCCAGGCCATCGGGCTGGTCCGCTCTCGTGCGGAGGAATGGCTCGGTATCTCCTTCGACGCCATCGAACCGGCTGTCGCGGCACGGGACTTCAGCAGCCGGTTGCTGGTCGTCCACGACGAGAACGACCCGGAGTCGCCGATCACCGACAGCGAGGCGCTGGTGGCGGCCTGGGGGCAGGCCGAGCTGATGCGGGCACGGGACCTGGGCCACACCAAGGTGCTGCGCGACGACGCCGTGGTCCACCGTGCCGTCGACTTCCTGACGGCGGACGGCGCGGCGGGTGAGGGAGCGGCGGGCCGGTGACGCTGCCCGTGGTCGCGCACGCGATCGCCGCACTCGGCGCGTTCCTGGCCGTCGGATTCCTGGGACGCCGGCTCGCCCGCCGGGTGGGGCAGCCCGGCGTCGTCGGCGAGATCGCGTTCGGCATGCTGCTCGGGCCGGCGGTACTCGGCCTGGCCTGGCCGAAGGCGCAGTCGGTCCTGTTACCGGCCGACGTGCTGGAGCCGCTGCGCGACCTCGGGCACGCCGGACTGGTGCTGTTCCTCGTGGGCGTCGCCCACGAACTGCGGTTGGACAACTCCCGCCTGCGGGACAGGGCCATCGGCTGGACGGCGCTGGGCACCCTCGTGCCCTCCCTGGTGGTCGGCGCGGCGTTCGGCGGCTGGCTCGTCTTCCACGACCAGCCCGCCTTGCGGGGGACCGCGCCCACCCTGGCCTTCGTGCTGCTGCTGGCGACCACCATGGCGGTCTCGGCGGTGCCCGTGCTCGCCAGGATTCTCGCCGACCGCGGCCTGACCACCACCCGCGCCGGGCGGCTCTCGCTGACCTCGGCGGCGCTCATCGACGCCGTCGCCTGGCTGCTGCTGGCCGTGGTGATCGGCATCGCCCGACCCGGCTCGGGCGGCGTCCTGACCGCGGCCACCGTGCTGGTGGTCGGAGTGGTGGCGGCCACCCTGGGCCGCCGCCTGCTGAAGACCCCTCAGGCCGAGCGCGTCTGCGCCCGGTGGCCCTGGCTGGTGGCCGTCGTCCTGGGCATCTGCGTGCTCCAGGCGGCGGACCTGGCGGAGTCCCGGGGGCTCACCGCGATCTTCGGCGCGTTCGTGGTGGGCCTGATGATCCCGCCCGGCTCCCCGCACTGGGACGCACCGGTCCGCTGGGTGTCCACGCTGGGCCTGTGGCTGGTGCCGGTCTTCTTCATCGCCACCGGGCTGACGATATGGACGGGCTCGGGCGGCATCCCCTGGCTGGTGACGATCCTGGCGACGGCCCTGGCGGTGCTCTCCAAGATCGGCGGCGGTTACGCGGTCTCCCGCCTGGGCGGCGAGGGCCACGCCGAGGCACTTCGCGTCGGCGTCATGCTCAACACCCGGGGGCTCACCGAGATCGTCCTGCTCCAGGCCGGGTACAGCGCCGGAGTGCTCACCTCCGGCCTGTATCTGGCGCTGCTGGTGATGGCGGTGGTCACCACCTCGATGACCGGCCCGCTCCTGTCCCTGATCGACCACCGCCAAGCACTGGACCCACCACCGACGCCCCGGAAGGGCGAGCAGGTCGGGGCGGGGTGAGGTTCCCTGCGGGGGCGGCGGGGCGACCGCAGTGGTTCCCTCTCGACCTGCTCCGTCACCGCAGGTGCGCGGCGAACGCCTCGTACGTGCGCTCGTCGAAGAGGACGAACCGGACCTCCTCGACGTCGGTCTCGGTCTCACGCACCGTGTGCACCGCGATGCGAGCGGCGTCGTCCAGCGGATAGCGATAGGTGCCGGTGGAGATCGCCGGGAAGGCGACGGTACGGGCGCCGAGCTCGTCCGCGACTCGCAGGGACTCGCGGTAACAGGAGGCGAGGAGGCCGGAGCGGTCCTCCTGACCGGTGAAGAACGGACCCACCGTGTGGATCACCCACCGCGCGTCCAGCTCCCCCGCCGTCGTGGCGACCGCCTGCCCCGTGGGCAGGCCCTTGCCGTACCGGGAGGCGCGCAGCTTGCGGCACTCGGCGAGGATCGCGGGGCCGCCGCGGCGGTGGATCGCGCCGTCGACTCCTCCCCCGCCGAGGAGGGAGGAGTTCGCGGCGTTGACGATCGCGTCGACGGTCTCTCGCGTGATGTCGCCCTGGACGAACCTGATGGTGGTCATGACCGCCTCTATAGCAGAGCGGCCCGGCCACCGCAGGTTCGTCACCAGGCGACCGGCAGCGAGCGCACCCCGTGGACCGTGCTCGTCGAGAGGGCGAGCGACTCCGGCGGGGCCGCCATCCGCAGCGAGGGGAGCCTGCGGAACAGCGTGGACAGGCCCAGGCGGAGTTCGGCGCGGGCGAGGGACTGGCCGAGGCACTGGTGCGGTCCGTGCCCGAAGGCGACGTGGCCGCTCGCGTCACGGCGGACGTCGAGGGCGTCGGGGTCCGTGTACACGGACGGGTCGCGGTTGGCGGCCTGCAACGCCACCACCACGCCCTCTCCCGCGCGGATGCGGGTCCCGGACAGCTCGACGTCCTGCGTCGCGATCCGCCGTATCCCGGAGTGGATGACGGTCAGATGGCGCAGGAGTTCCTCCACGGCGCCCGGCCACGACGACTCGTCGGCGCGCAGGGCGTCGAGCTGGGCGCGGTTCTCCAGCAGGGCCACCACGGCCAGCGGAACCATGTTCGCCGTGGTCTCGTGGCCCGCGAGGAGCAGCAGCGCGACCATGCCCGTGGCCTCCTCCAGGGTGGCCTCGCCGGTCGCCACCCGTTCCGTGGCCAGCCGGGAGATCAGGTCGTCCGCGGGGTCGTCGACGCGGCGCTGGATCAGGGCGCGCAGGTAGCCGTACAGCGCCATGCGGGCGTTCATCGCCTCGGCCGGGTCGCCGGCGACGCTGGTGAGGGCGTTGGACTTCTCCCGGAAGAAGCCGTGGTCCTCGTACGGGACGCCGAGCAGTTCGCAGATGGCCAGGGTGGGGAGCGGCAGGGCGTACGACGCGACCAGGTCCGCCTCCGTCGCGTCGCCGGCCGTCATCGCGTCCAGCAGGTCGTCGCAGATCCGCTGGATCGCGCCCTCCATCCGCTCCACGCGCCGGAAGGCGAAGTCGGGGATCAGCATGCGGCGCAGCCGGGTGTGGTCCGGCGGATCCATCTGGTGGAAGAGGCCCGGCGCCTGGGGCGGGGCTCCGGGGCGGGTGTGGGGGAAGTCGGGGTGGTTCGCGTCGGCGCTGAAGCGCGGGTCGGCGAGGACCGTGCGGGCGTCCTCGTACCGGGTGATCAGCCAGGGGGCGTTGTCTCCCCAGATCGTCACCCGGCGGATCGGCTCCTCGGACTGCCACTTGGCGTATTCGGGGGCCGGGTCGAGCAGGGGGCGGATCGTGGGAAGGGGCGGGTTGGTCGTCAAGTCTCCGGTCCTCAATTCTCCGGTCCTCAATTCTCCGGTCCTCACATCTCCGGTCCTCACTGTGCGTCGGGCGTCTCGTGCAGGCCCGCGAGGCCCAGCAGCAGGGACTTGACCTCCGCGGCCGCGTACGCCTCCCGCGCCGGCTCCGGCTGTGAACACAGCAGTACGGGGCCGTCGTCGGGGTCGGCGGGCAGGCGGCCGTGGCTGCCGCGGACGCCGGAGGGGTTCAGGGGGACGGTCCGGAGGCGGTAGCGGAAGCCGAGCTTCTTGCGGGCGACCTGGCCGACGGCGCGCAGTTTCACCGCCGGGACGGTCTCGTCGTAGAGGAGCTCGGCGGGGTCGTAGCCGGGCTTGCGGTGGATCTCGACCTGGCGGGCGAAGTCGGGGGCGCGGTCGTCGTCCAGCCAGTAGTAGTACGTGAACCAGGCGTCGCGGTCGGCGAGTGCGACGAGTTCGCCGGAGCGCTCGTGGTCGAGGCCGTGGGCCGCCTTGCCCTCGGCGTCCAACACCCGCTCCACGCCGTCGAGTTCGCCGACGATCTTCGCGACCGCTTCGGTGTCGGCCGGGTCGCGGACGTAGACGTGGGCGATCTGGTGGTCGGCGACCGCGAAGGCGCGTGAGGTCCAGGGGTCGAGGTACTCCATGCCGTCCTGCGTGTACACCTCCAGCAGGCCCGCCCGGCGCAGGGCGCGGTTGATGTCGACCGGGCGGGAGACGGGTGTGATGCCGTACTCGCTGAGCGCGACGACGGTGGCGCCCTCGCGCAGGAAGTGGTCGAGCAACGGGCGCAGGGCGTCGTCGAGTCGGCGTGCGGCCTGGACGGTGGCGGGTGAGTCGGGGCCGGAGCGCTGGGGTTCGTAGTCCATCTGCGGGACGTAGACGAGCGTGAGGTCGGGGCGGTGCTCGTCGAAGATCTGGCGGGCGGCGGCCAGGATCCACTGGGTGGAGGGCATGCCGGCGTTCGGGCCCCAGTAGGTGAAGAGGGGGAACGGGCCGAGCCGGTCGGTGAGTTCGTCGTGCAGGGACGGCGGCCAGGTGTAGCAGTCGGGTTCCTTGCGGCCGTCGGAGTAGTAGACGGGGCGCGGGGTGACCGTCCAGTCGACGTCGGCGCCCATCGCGTACCACCAGCAGATGTTGGCGACCTTGTAGCCGGGGTCGGTCCTGCGGGCCGTCTCCCAGATCTTCTCGCCGCCGACCAGCGCGTTGTGCTGGCGCCACAGCAGGACTTCGCCGAGGTCGCGGAAGTACCAGCCGTTCGCCACCGCGCCGTGCGTGGACGGGGGTTCGCCGGTGAGGAGGGTGGACTGGACGGTGCAGGTCACGGCCGGGAGCACGGTGTCCAGGCGGGCCTGGAAGCCGCGGTCGCCGAGGGCGGCGACGGACGGCATGTGCTTCAGCAGCTTCGGGGTCAGGCCGGCGATGTCGAGTACGACCACGCGGTTCATGAGGGGTCCTCCTTGAGGCCGAGGCCGGTCAGCCGGTCGCGGGCCCAGGCGAGTTCGGCGGCGATGCCGCCGGACAGGTCGGCGGGCGGTTCGGGGAGGACGGACCAGGTGTAGGTCTCGACCTCGATGTGGTCGCAGCCGGCCGAGGGCCCGCCCAGCAGCCCGGCGAGGACCTGGTCGAGCTGGCCGGCGGTGGTGCGCAGCGGGGGTTCGGGTTCGCTGTGCAGCGGGGCGTGGAAGTGGACGCGCCAGGGGCCGCCGTCGGCGGGCAGGTGGCCGTCGAGGGCGTCCGGGAGGTCGTCGACGCCGAGGACGCCGCCGTCGGTCGTGGTCCGGGTCTGGTGCAGGAACCGGGGTTCGGCGAGCCGGTGCAGGGCCGCGCGGGCGGCGGGGTCGGCCGGGTGCTCGGCCTCCACGGCGCAGGACGCCTGGAGCTTGACGACGGGCAGTCCGGCCTCGGCTAGCCGCCGCAGGGCCTCGGCGGGCTGCTCGAACTGGACGGCGAGATGGCAGGCGTCCAGGCAGACGCCGAGCCGGTCGGGGTCCAGTCCGCCCAGCTCCCGTACCGCCTGGGCGGTGGTCTCGACGACGCACCCGGGTTCCGGTTCGAAGCCGACGCGGATACGGCGGCCCGTCCACGCCTGCAGCGCGGCGAGCCCGGTGGTCAGCCGGTCCAGGGCGTGCCGGGCCTCCTCGGCGCAGGCGGGCGTCCACGGGGTGCGCCAGGCGAGCGGCAGGGTGGAGACGCTGCCGTGGTCGACGTCGTCCGGGAGGAGGGCGGCGAGGACGAGGGCGCAGTCCAGGGTGTACTTCAGCCGGGGCTCGTCGGCCCAGTCGGGTTCGTACACGTCTTTCTTGACGACCTCGCGGTGGAATCCGGCGTACGGGAAGGCGTTGAGGGTGACGGTCTCCAGGCCGCGTGCCCGCAGTTCGGCCTTCAGGCGCCGCAGCGCGCGCTCGTCGGCGGCGAGTTCGGTGACGGCGTCGCGGGCCAGCCACAGCCCGATGCCGAGCCGGTCCGTCCCGAGGCGCTCGCGCACGGGTTCGGCGTGGTCGGCGAGTTGGGCGATGACGCCCTGGAGGTCCTCCGCCTGGTGGACGTTGCTGCAGTAGCCGAGGTGGACGGTCGTACCGTCGGGATGCAGGAAGCGCATGGGACGTTCACGCTCCCCCGCGGCGTATGGAGTTGCCCTGGAAGGTGGCGGCCTCGTCGGGCTTGGGCTCCTCCAGCTCCAGCCGCCCGCTCTGGCCGTAGAAGGCGACGGGGTTGCGCCACATCACCTCGTCCACGGTGTCGTCGTCGAACCCGGCGGCGAGCATCGCGTCGGCGGTCTTCCGGGTCTTGAGCGGATCCGAACGCCCCCAGTCCGCCGCCGAGTTGACGAGCACACGGTCCGTCCCGTGCGCCTTGAGGATCTCGACCATCCGGTCCTCGCTCATCTTGGTCTTCGGGTAGATCGAGAACCCGGCCCAGCAGCCGCTGTCGAGGACCATGCCGACCGTGAGCTCGTTGAGGTGGTCGAGGACGACGAGTTCGGGGGCGATGCCCGACTCCCGTACCACGTCCAGGGTGCGCCGGGTGCCGGCCGCCTTGTCGCGGTGCGGGGTGTGCACGAGGGCGGGCAGCTCGTGCTCGACGGCGAGCTGGAGCTGGCGGGCGAGCGCCTGGTCCTCCTCGGGGGTCATCGAGTCGTAGCCGATCTCGCCGACGGCGACGACCCGGTCCTTGGCGAGGTAGCGGTCGAGTTCGTCCAGGACGGGGACGCAGCGGGGGTCGTTCGCCTCCTTCGGGTTGAGGGCGATCGTGCAGAAGTGCTGGATGCCGAACTGGGCGGCCCGGTACGGCTCCCAGCCCAGCAGCCCGTCGAAGTAGTCGTAGAAGCTCTCGGGCGAGGTGCGGGGCTGGCCCAGCCAGAAGGCGGGCTCGACGACGGCGCGCACCCCGGCGGCGTACATCGCCTCGTAGTCGTCGGTCGTGCGGGAGGTCATGTGGATATGGGGGTCGAAGATGCGCACGGTCAGCCCTCTTCCTTGAGTACGTCCGTGAGTACGTCCGTCAGTGCGTGCTTGAGTTCCGGGCCGACGACGTCCGGGAAGGCGCGGACGACGGGTCGGATGTCCTGGGGTACGTCCCGTCCGGCGACGATCCGCTCGTGCGCGTAGTCGGCGAGCATCCGGGCCAGTTCGCGGTCGGCGCGGGTGTCGAGGCCCGTGACGCGGTCGAGCGGGATCTCGCAGAACACGCACTTCAGTACGGCCTGGCGGTACTCGGCGTCCGGCAGGTGCGCGGCGGCGTAAGGGCCGAGGGCCGCTTCGATCAGGGTGGTGTCGTTGCCGCGCAGCGTCTCCCGTACGAGGGGCAGCGCGCGGTCGCCCAGGTCGAGCAGCGGCAGGGCGCGCAGGACGGCACGCCGTTCCGCGGGATCGCCGTGGCGGTGCAGGCGCGTGACCTCGTCGGCGAGGGCCTGGTCGCGCAGGGGCAGCGCGGTGAGCAGGACGGCCCGGGCGGCCTCGTCGACGGTCCAGTACGCGTCGAGCCGGCCGTGTCCGCAGCGCCTGCGGGCGGCGGGGAAGAGACGCCGTACGGCGGCGGGTTCGGCGGCGACCTGGGCGGCGCTGTCGTCCAGCCAGGTGCGGGCCCTGGGGTGCAGTAAAGCGGCCAGGGCAGGGTGGGGGTCGGTCGGGGCCGGGGGGGAGGCGGTCGGGACAGCCATGGGGGGAGCAGCCTCCTGGGGGTGGGAGGGGTTGAGCGGGAACGGGGTGCGGGGGGTGGTGGTTATGCGGCCGAGGTCCGTACGGCCGCGCGCAGGAACTCGATCGAGCGGCGGGCGACCTCGGGGGCGTCGAGGGAGCCGCCCTGGATCTCGACGGAGACCAGTCCGCGGTGCCCGAGGTCGCGCAGGGCGGTGAGTACGGGCGGGAAGTCGATCTCGCCGGCGCCGAACTCCAGGTGCTGGTGGATACCGCGCCGCATGTCCTCGATCTGCGCGTTGCGCAGCAGGGGGGCCGCCTGGCGCACGCAGTCGAGCACGGGGCGTTCCTCCACGCAGTGCGCGTGGCCGACGTCCAGGGTGATCCCGAACAGTTCGTGCCCGTGGACCAGTCGGGCGAGCCGCAGGCAGCGCTCCACGGTGTCGACGAACATGTACGGCTCCGGCTCGAAGGCCAGCGCCACCCCGTACCGCTCCGCCGTCTCCAGCACGGTCTCGACGCCGGCCGTGAGCCGCTTCCAGGCGTCCCGCTCCGGCAGCCCGTCGGGCGCCGGACCACTGCACAGGTGGACGGTGGGCGAGCCGAGGTCGGCGGCGATGCGCAGGGCGCGGCGCAGTAGATCGATTCTGCGCTCGGCGCCGTCCGACATCAGCGTCGGCAGGTGCTTGCCCCAGGCGTCGAGGAAGTAGGGCGCGCCGGTCTCCACCGTGATGTCCAGGCCGTGGCGGGCGAGTTGCCGGGCGAGGGTGCTGACGCGCCGGGGCAGGTCGTCGGCGTACGGGTCGAGGTGGCCGTGGTCGAGGGTGAGGGCGACGCCGTCATAGCCGAGGTCGGCGAGGACGACGAGGACGTCCCCCAGCCGGTGGTGGGTGAAGCCGTTGGTGCCGTAGCCGAACTTGAGAGGGTTGGGGGGAGGTCTCATGGTGCCGGTTCCTCACACGGAGGTGTGGTGGTTCTCAGGTGGGCGATATGCGCCGGGCCAGCCGTCGCGCGAGGGGGTGGACGACGCCGAGCGCCGCGGCCACGCCGGGGGCGCCGCTCCGCGCGGTCAACGCCGCCTGGAGAGGCATCAGCCCGAGGATCCCGGCCCCGACGGCCCGCCGCACATTCTCCCCCGACGGTTCCCGCAGAGCGCGGACCTGGGCGGCTCCGTAGGTCCCGAGATAGGCGAGGGCACCGGCGGCGGTGACGGCGGCGCGCAGCCTCCTCGAAGGAGCGGCGGCGGCAACGCCCCTGAGGGGCGCGGGGAGCCGCGCGAGGAGCCACGACGGCGCGGCAGACGCTCGACGACCTGTCGCGTCGGTTTCCACGGCGACGCGTCTGGCCGGAACGGCGGTCGCCACGGCCGTCGCCGCGGACACGGCAAGGGTCGTAGCCGGGACCCGCTCCGGCGCACCCCCGACCTCGTGCCTGCTCAGAGCCATCAACGTGCCGGTATGGACGCCGACCAACGCGGCAGGCACGGCGGCCCGCCGCACCGCGCCCCCGACCGACACGTCCCGCGGCCCGGAGGCGACCGCCCCGGCCAGGACGTCCAGGGCGCGCGCCCCCGCCATGGCGACCGCACCGGCCGGCGTCGACTTGAGCTTCAGGTCGTACGCCCAGACCAGTCCCGCCAAAGGGAGCGCGGCGCCCACGCCGCGACGGCCACCCGCCGCGGCGGCGAGACCGAGCCCGGCGGCAGTGAGCCCACCGGCCACGGCGAGCGCGGTACGGCGGGGGACGCGTCCCGAGGGCACCGGCCGGTCGGGGCGTTCGACGGCGTCGACGGCGGCGTCGGCGTAGTCGTTGAGGGCCATGCCTGCCCAGTAGAGGCACACGGAGGAACCGATCACCCCGAGGGTGCGGGCGCCCAGAGGGCGTCCGGCGGCGGCCGCGCCGGCGATCACGTCACCCGGGACACTCAGTGCGGCCGGTGCCCTGACGAGCAGCGCGAGGTCGGCGAGGCGCACGGGAGACCGGGATCCGAGGCGGGCAACCGCTTTCCGATCTTTCATGGGCGCACCTTACTCGTGGCTGTTGAACCATCAGCTACCTACCCCCCGGTAAGAGAAGTGACAAAGAAGACACGGTTTTTGGTTACCGTGCCGCTCGAACTACCGGTAAACGTGGGTGGTTTGCACAGCCTCAGGGCTCCTGGCGCAGTCGCCGCCACACCGCCTTGGCCGCGTTGTGCCCCGACATCCCGTGCACCCCCGGTCCGGGCGGGGTCGCCGACGAGCAGATGTAGACCGCCGGGTGCGGGGTGGCGTAGGGAAAGAGCGACAGCTTGGGGCGCAGCAGGAGTTGGAGGCCGGAGGCCGCGCCGGAGGCGATGTCGCCGCCGACGTAGTTGGCGTTGCGCGCGACGAGTTCGGCCGGGCCCGCCGTCGCGCGGGCGAGGACGCGGTCGCGGAACCCCGGGGCGAAACGCTCCAGTTGGCGCTCGATGGCGTCCGTGAGGTCTCCGCTCCAGCCGTTCGGCACATGCCCGTACGCCCAGAAGACGTGCTTGCCCTCGGGGGCCCGGGTGGGGTCCACGACGCTGGGCTGCACCGTGATCAGGAACGGCCTGTCCGGCGCCCGGCCCTCGCGGGACGCGGCGCGCAGCGCGGCGGCGATCTCCGCGCTGCTCCCGCCGACCTGCACGGTGCCGGCGCGCCGGGCCTCCCGCGCGGTCCAGGGCACCGGTCCGTCCAGCGCGTAGTCGATCTTGAAGGCGGCGGCGCCGTAGCGATAGCCCTCGTAGTAGCGGCCGAAGCCGGCGATGCGGGCCAGCGCGGTGGGTGAGGTGTCGAAGACGTACGCCCGCGCGGGCGGCAGGTCGTCGAGCCGCTTGACCTCGTAGTCGGTGTGGACGGCGCCGCCGAGGTCCTTGAGGTAGGCGGTGAGGGCGTCGGAGATGGACTGGGAGCCGCCGCGGGCCACCGGCCAGCCGCGGGCGTGCGCGGCGAGCGCGAAGACCAGCCCGATGGCGCTGGTGGCGAGGCCGCCGAGCGGGGCGATGACATGGGCGACGAGCCCGGAGAACAGGGTCCTGGCCCGCTCGTCGCGGAAGCGGCGCATCAGCCAGGTCGACGGGGGCAGGCCGACGAGGCCGAACCGGGCGAGCGTGACCGGGTCGCGTGGGAGCGCGGTCAGGGGCAGGGACATGAAGTCGCGGGCCAGCGTGTCCCACTTCGTCAGGAACGGCTCGACCAGCCTGCGGTACGTCCCCGCGTCGCGCGGGCCGAAGGAGGCGGCGGTCTCGGCGACGGAGCGGGACAGCACGGCGGCGGTGCCGTCGGGGAAGGGGTGTGCCATGGGCAGCTCGGCGTGCAGCCATGCGAGGCCGTGGCGCTCCAGCGGCATCGCCCGGAACGCGGGCGAGTTGACACCGAGCGGGTGCGCGGCGGAGCACGGGTCGTGGCGGAAGCCGGGCAGGGTCAGCTCCTCCGTGCGGGCACCCCCGCCCACGGTGTCGCGCGCCTCGAACACGGCCACGGAGAAGCCGCGCCGGGCCAGCTCCACGGCAGCGGTCAGTCCGTTCGGCCCCGCACCCACCACGACCGCATCGAGCATCGACGGCACCTTCGGACCCCTTCGTCAGCCGACGGCCTTGAGGGATCAGGATATGCCGGGCCACTGACAGCGCCGGGGCGCGGGTAAAGTCCGCCGGGTGACGCGCCGCTTCCGCTTCCATGGGCCCGAGGGCGACGTGTGGCACTGGTTCGAGGTGGGGGACGCGGGGCTGGTGCTGCGGCAGATCTCCTTGCGGGGGCGCGACGGCGTGCCGGTGGTCGCCGCCGACCCGGCCGAGCTCGCGCTCGCCCGGCAGGCGTGCGGGCAGTGGGGCGTTGGGCTGTACGAGGTCGTGTACGGGCTGCCGGAGCGGGAACCGGTCGTGGCGCCGCCGGGCGCGCTGACGGTGGAGGGGCGGGAATTCGACCTCGTGTGGGGCCGCGCCCGCTCCTACCGCCAGTGCGAGGTGCGCCACGACAGCGGTCCGCTGCCCGTCGGCACCCGTCTGCCGGGCACGTTCACCGTCTCCCCCTGGGGACCCGGTGTGACGGGCGTGTTCGTCGACGTCGGGCTGCCCGCCCCCGGATTCGTGGACGCCCTGGTGCTGCTGCGAGCGCAGTGCCGCTGGCCCGCGGCGGGCACGCCTGCCGAGTTCGAGGTGGTCGACCTCCGTGTCGGCGGAGTCCGCCCCCAGATCAGACTCCGGCCGACAGCAGTCCCACCACCCGGCGAGCCGTGGCCGCGTCCCGGGCCGTCGCGAACGGCAGGGCGTTACGGCCGGTGATCCGGAACGGTTCGCCCGCGCGGGTCAGGTGGGCGCCGCCCGCCTCCTCGACCAGGAGCAGGCCGGCGGCGTGGTCCCAGGCGGCCTCCCAGGAGAAGGCGGTCGAATCCAACTCGCCGCGGGCGACGGCGAGATACTCCAGGCCGGCCGAGCCGCAGGGGCGGGCGTCGACGCCGTCGGTCCACAGGCCGAGCAGCGCGCGCTTCTCCTCGTCGGTCGTGTAGTCCGGGTGGGAGGTGGCGACCCGGAGGTCCCGGCCGGGCTCGGGCGCGCCGGAGCGCAGCCGCTCCCCGTCGAGGAAGGCGCCCCTGCCCCGTATCGCCGTGGCCAGCTGGTCGCGGGCGGGGGCGTATGTCCAGGAGGCCAGCAGGACGCCGCGTCGCGCGAGCGCGACCAGCGTGCAGAAGCCGTCGTCCCCGTGCACGAACTGGCGGGTGCCGTCGACGGGGTCGACGATCCAGACCGGGGCGTCGCCCTGTATCGCGTCGTAGGACGCCGGGTTGGCGTGCACCGCTTCCTCGCCGACCACGATCGAGCCGGGCAGGAGCGCGCCGAGCGCCTTGGTCAGGTGCTGCTCGGCGAGCCGGTCGGCGTCGGTCACCAGGTCGTGCGGTCCGCTCTTCTGGTCGACCTCGTGCTCGGCGAGCTGCCGGAAGCGCGGCATGATCTCGGCCGCGGCCGCCTCACGGACCGCTTCCTCCACGTCGGCCGAGTGCTGTGCGAGAAACTCTTCGATGGTTTCGTTGTCTTCGATCACCCCTCCATGAGAGCACGCCCCACTGACAACCCCCGCCCGCCCGGTGGACGGCAGGTGGCGTCGGCGTGAACTCAAGGGGCGCGTTCCGGCAGGTCAAAGGCGTCGTCCGGCGGCCGGCCAGGTACCGGCCGCCGACACGGGCACCGCCGTGGCGGCCGTCGTCAGCGTCCGACGGCGTACCCCTGCATCCCCCGCGGATTCGCCGCCGCCGACAGGACGCCGCTCTCCGGGTCCCTCGCGACGGCGCACAGCCGCCCCTCCGACCAGGCGTCACCGACGGTCACCACGTGCCCGCGCCCGCGCAGCTCCTCCACCACCTCGGCGTCCATGCGGGACTCCACCGTCACGCTGCCCGGTCGCATCCCGCGCGGGTAGAAGGAGCCGGGGAAACTGTCGTTGTGCCAGTTCGGGGCGTCGATCGCGCCCTGGAGGTCGAGGCCGCCGCGGACCTGTGCGCGCAGCGCCACGGCCAGGAAGAAGTGCAGCTGCCACTGGTCCTGCTGGTCCCCGCCGGGCGTGCCGAAGGCCATGACGGGCACGCCGTCGCGCAGGGCGATCGAGGGCGTGAGGGTGGTGCGGGGGCGGCGGCCCGGAGTCAGCGAGTTCGGCAGGCCCTCCGCCAGCCAGGTCATCTGGAGCCGGGTGCCGAGCGGGAAGCCCAGCTCGGGCACGACGGGGTTGGACTGGAGCCAGCCACCGCTGGGGGTGGCCGCGATCATGTTGCCCCAGCGGTCGACGACGTCGAGGTGGCAGGTGTCGCCGCGGGTGCCCCCGTCGGCGCCGACGTCCGGCTCGCCCGGCACCGGGGACGTGGGGCGCTTGGCGACCGTCGGTTCCCCCACTCCCAGCACGTCGAAGCCGGGTTCGTCGGAGGCCACCGCGTGCGCGTGCGCGCACAGCCGCGGGGCCCGCCCGCGCGGACTGCCGGGGCGCAGCTCATGGGAGGCCTTCTCGCCGACCAGCTTCCGCCGGGCCGCGTTGTACTCGTCCGAGAGCAGTTCGGTGAGCGGTACCTCCGCCGCGTCGCCGTACCAGGCCTCCCGGTCGGCCATGGCGAGCTTGCAGCCCTCGATCAGCAGGTGGACGTACTCGGCGGACCCGTACCGGGGCAGCTCGGGCGGCAGCAGCGCGAGCTGCTGCAGGAGGACCGGGCCCTGACTCCAGGGGCCGGCCTTGCACACGGTCCAGCCGTTGAAGTCGTACGTCGCCGGCACCTCGTACGTCGCGGACCAGCCGGCGAGATCGGCGGCCGTGAGCGTGCCGGAGTGCCGTTCACCGCTGGTGTCCCTCGTGGGCCGCTCGGCCTGCCGTACCAGCGCCTCGGCGATGAACCCGGTGCGCCACACCTCCCGCGCGGCCTCGATCTGCGCGACGCGGTCCCCGGCCCCGGCGACCTCGTCGAGGAGCCGCTTCCAGGTGGCGGCGAGGGCGGGATTGCGGAACAGCTCCCCGGGGCGGGGCGCCTTCCCGCCCGGGAGATACACCTCGGCCGACGAGGTCCATTCCGTCTCGAACAGCTCCCGCACGGTCTCGACGGTCTCCCCGACGCGCTCCACGGGCGCATGCCCGTGTTCGGCGTACCCGATGGCGTACTGGAGCACCTCGGCGAGCGTCCTGGTCCCGTGGTCGCGCAGCAGCAGCATCCAGGCGTCGAAGGCGCCGGGGACGGCGGCGGCCAGGGGCCCGGTGCCGGGTACGAGGCCCAGGCCGAGCCCTCGGTAGTGCGCGACCGTCGCCCCCGCGGGCGCGACGCCCTGCCCGCACAGCACCCGCACCTCGCCGCCCGCGGGCGCGAGCAGGATCGGCACCTCGCCCGCCGGGCCGTTGAGGTGCGGCTCGACGACGTGCAGCACGAAGGCGCCCGCCACGGCGGCGTCGTACGCGTTGCCGCCGCTTTCCAGGACCGCCATCGCCGACTGGGAGGCCAGCCAGTGGGTGGAGGACACCATGCCGAAGGTGCCCTGGAGAGTGGGGCGGGACGTGAACATAGGGCCTCTCACCTCGCTGTCTCGTGCGTTGGCCCGCTGGTGGGCGCTCAGGACCGGCCCTGGGGACAGTCCTGGGGAGAGTCTGGGGAGTTCGGGCCAGGCTCTCCTCCGTCCGCTCCCCCAGCAGGCTATCGATCGTCCCGCGTTCCCTTCTTCCCCGCCTCGGGCATGGTCGTCTGGCGGCCCGTCTCCCGGCGAGCCCGGTTCGAGTCCCGGTTGTTCCAGCACGAAGCTTCCGGGCCGGAGCCATCATGCGTCCGATCTGGCCGCCGGTGAGGTGGGAGCAGGCGAGTACGGCGACACGGGCGGCACGCGGCGGCGACCGCCGCGACGGTTCCGCGTCGCCGTTCCTCGCCTGCTCCGGCGGAGCGGGGGCCGGTTCGCGGCTCAGGCCCGGACGAGGTGGGCCGCGATGGTGCCGAGCTTCTCCCGGGTCTCCTCCAACTCACGTTCCGCACGGGAGTGCTCGACGACGCCGGCTCCCGCCCGCAGCCAGGTGCGGCCGTTGGCGTGGTAGGCGCTGCGCAGCACCAGGGCGGCGTCCAGCGAACCGTCCGAGCCCGCCACGAGCACCGTGCCGGCGTACGGGCCGCGCGGCGGCTCGTGGCGCCGGATCAGCTCGTAGGAGGCGTACTTCGGCACCCCGGAGGCCGTGACCGCGGGGAACACCGCGGCGAACGCGTCCCACGCGGTGCCGCCCTCGGGCAGCCGGCCCGCCACCTCCGACGCCAGGTGCTGCACGGAGCCGCGGCGCTTGATCACCATGTAGTCCCGCACGACGACGGTGTCGGGCTTGCACGGCCCGGCCAGCTCGTCCACGGCGACCTTCACGGAAATGGCGTGCTCGTGGAGCTCCTTGGGGTCGGACCACAGCTCCTCGCGCAGTCGCCGGTCGGTGTCGGGGTCTCCGGTGAGCCTGCGGGTGCCGGCCAGCGGCTGGCTGACCACCTCTCCCCCGGCCCGCACGCCCACCACGATCTCCGGGCTGAAACCGACGACCTTCAGGCCGTCCATGTCCAGCAGGAACGACCGCGCGGGGGTGTTGGCCCGGCGGCCGGCCACGAAGGTGGCGGGGAAGTCGATCTCCTCCTCGACCGGGACCTTGCGCGACAGCACCGCCTTCTGCAGCCGGCCGGCGCGAATGTCGTCGACGGCGGCGGTGACGCTGCGGGAGTATTCCTCGGCACCCGCTTCCAGGTCGACCCGGGCGCGGGGCGCGTCTGGCAGGTCGTCGGCGGTGGCCAGGATCTCCTCGGCTCTGCGGGCGGTGTGCGGGTCCTGGCTGCGGATCAGCACGCCGTCCTCGCGCAGCAGGTTCGGATCGCTCAGGTGCGCAGTCCTCGTGCCGGGCGGTCCGCCGAGGTGCGGTAGCGGCTCGACCCACGTCCCACGTGCGGGAAGCAGATCAGTCGGTGCCGGGGCTGGGTGGCGCGACTCGGGGACCACAGGGGAGTGGGGGGGGGGCGCGGGGGGGGCGCCCCCCCACCCGGTTTGCCCAGTTTGGGATTTTATTGGTTTTTCACACCTCA